>NZ_SRLV01000038.1:0-76403 GCF_006518205.1 Myxococcus sp. CA005
CCCTTCAGCCGACCTGCCGCAGCTCGCAGTTCATGCGTTGTGGTGGGGGTGGTTCCCAGCCTTCATCTTGAGCTGGGACGCGCTTCCCTGGGTGGGGCGGCTGGCCATGTGCCTGCTGGGCTGGGCCATCTGCTTCTGGAACTACGCCGTCCTGCACAACCACATGCACGTGTCCATCGCACGGCCTCCGCTGGCGCACTGGGTGGTGTCCCGTTCGCTGGGCATGGCGTGTGGGTTCCCCTACCGGGGCTACTTCATCCACCACTTCAACCACCACCGGTACGATGACGGCCCGGGCGACTGGGGCCGCCGCCGTCCCGGAGAGCGCGTCTTCCGCTACTGCCTGCGCTCGGCGCTGACGCCGTGGCTGTGGCCCTACGAGACGCTGGGCCAGGTCTGGCAGTGGGCGAAGAAGAAGAACCAGCGGCTGGAGCTGGCGGTGGATTTCCTGGTGGTGGACGGCGCGCTGCTGGCGCTCATCGTGTGGAAGCCCGCGCTGGGCCTGGCCTTGTGGGGGGTGCTGCTGGTGACGCAGTTCTGCATCCACTGGCTCAACCTGGCAGCCCACTTCGAAACGGACTCCGAACAGAAGGACGCCCTGGGGACCACGTCCTATTCCGCCTTCTACAACCGGTGGTTCTTCAACGCCGGCTACCATCAGGCCCATCACCTGAAGCCGCAGGTGCCCTGGTACGAGCTCCCGGCCCTCACCGAGGAGCTCGCTCGGACGTCCAGGCTCCGTCCAGAGCTGACGACCGGGCTCTCCCCCATCAATCCGTTGTGGGTGGCACGGGTGGTGAAGCGCTATTCTGCCAAGCCGTGCGATCGGCAGACGGAGTCGAAGATTACCGCCGGGACCCCCACGGCCGTTACCTAGTCGGGGAGGGCTTCCTCCACTGGTACGCCTCGGTGGACCTGTGCGGCTTCATCCTCTGGGGACGCCCCGGAGAGGCCGAGGTGCGCCGGCTCGTCCAGGTGCTGGACGTGGAGTTGTCCCCCGCCAAGCCGCATGCCTCGCTGGTGGACGCGCGCCGGCTGGAGGCCGCGGACCCCATGGCCTTTGCCGCCCTGGTCAAATACATGCAGCCCCGCGAGAAGGACTTCAGTACCTCCGTGCTGAAGCAGGCGCTGGTGCGGCCGGAAGGCGTGGTGGGCGCGGTGGTGGGCGGCTTCTACACGCTGCTGTCCGGGGCCTATCCCAGCCGGGCATTCACCGCTCCCGACACCGCCCTTCAGTGGTTGGGGCAGCCGGAGGCCGAGGCCGCGGCGCTGCTGGCGGAGCTCAACGGACTGGTCGCGGAGGCCACCGGCCAGTCTCCCCTGCTGCGCGAGCTGCACCAGGTGATGCGAGGCCGGCTGCCGGAGGTGAATCTGTCGGACGTGGCCCGGGAGATGGGCATGTCCGAACGGACGCTGCAACGCCGGCTGAAGGAGGCCAGCACGTCCTTCCAGGCGGAGCTCAACGCGGTGCAGGTGCGCATGGCGCAGTCGCTGCTTCGCGAGTCGAACATGAAGCTCACCGCAGTGGCGGTGGAGGTGGGCTGCGCCTCGCTCCAGCACTTCAGCAGCCTCTTCCGCAAGCTGGTGGGCGAGTCCCCCAGCGCGTGGCGGGACCGGCAGAAGCAGCCGCAGGGCGACGGCACGCCACCACCCGCCGAGGCCCTGATGGAGGAAGTGGCTGGAGCGCCCGGTAAGGGCCCCGTCGCGGCCACGTCCGAAGTCCCCGAGTAGTCACGCCCTGGAGCCGGGAAGCCGCTGGCTCCCGGCAATCCCTGCCAGTCACCACAGGCGCTCAACATTCCCAAACGTTGTCAGGCGGGACTGCGCGACTCAGCGGGTGACGCGCAAGTCTTTGACACCTCGTGGGTGCGATACCTGGCGCGCGGGACTCCGGGAGTTCCGACTCTCAGCGGACTTTCAGACTGATTCCCGCACTTCATGGCGATTTGACAATATTTATCCACAAACACTACAAAAACATAGAACGCGACGCCCACCCTGCCGGCGCTTCCACCGCTGGCATCGGAGCTGCCTCCCTTGACGCCCGGTCAATTACAGACAGCGCTGACGGACGCGATTCACCTGGCGCGGCAGGTGGACCTGCGCCGGTGCGAGCAGGAGGAGGCCCCGCGCCTCTTGCAGGAGTCCGTGCCGGCGCTTCGGAACGCCGTCCTCGCGGGGGCCCAGGCGATGGGCTCCGTTCGCGCCCATTACGAAGAGGATGAGGACCCGCCGGGCTTCGTGGCCAACACCCGGCGGCAGCGCATCGCGGACCTGGCCTTCATGGCGCGCCTGGACCTGGGCGAACGGCTGGAGCGGCTGGGGATGATGACGGCCACCGAGGCACCCTGGAACATCATCGCCATGTGTGGCAGCGCCCGGCGCCGCCTCTTCAAGTGCGCCGCCGCGGTGGAACGTGCGTTGTGCGCGCACGAGGGGCTGACGCCCCGGCTGGAAGGACTCCTCACCCAGGAGCTGGAGCGGTCGCTGAAGGTGCGTCAGGCCTACGTGCTGTTCCGCCGGGGGCTGCTCACGCGCGCGGAGCCCACGGCACCGTGGCTGGCGCCCGTGCTGCGCCGGGCCGCGGTGTGCTTCTCCGAGCTGACGGGCCGGGAAATCTACGAGGACCTGCGCATCGAGGACCGCACCGAGCTGCGGCGGCTCCAGGCGGCGGTGCTGGACTGGCTGCGCGGGCAGGACGGCCATGACGCCGTGTCCGGCCGGAGGCTGTGGCAGGACGTCGCGGTGTTCGCCGAGCTGCTCACGCAGGTGAACCTCCGCCCCGAGCTGCGTGAGCACGACCAGGCGCTGCTGGGCTCACTCCTGCTCAGCCTGGAGCTGGACCCTTCGCTGAGCGCCGAGCGGCTGGCGGAGCTCGCCCATCCCCTGTTGGGCGTGGACGACGTGCTGGACGACTGCATCGAGAATCCCACCGCCGTGGAGCGCGCGGAGTGGCGGGAGACACTGGAGCGGCTCGCCACGGGCCTCCTGGGCGAACACGGCGCGGTGCCTCTTCCCGAACAGGAGGCACTGGCCGCCCCCCGTTGAAAGCCGTCCCCCCGGCATCAAGAAAGGAGCGCAGCGCCGTGATTCAAGCCAGGGACCTGGGCGCCGGCTATGGCCCTCGCGCGGTGCTTGCGAAGCTCTCTTTCGATTTGCCCTGGCGGCGCGCCAGCGTGGTGCTGGGCCCGGGTGGCAGTGGCAAGAGCACCCTGCTGCGGGCCCTGGTCAACGACCGGCTCGGAGACGGCGCTGACTTCTGGGTGCGGGGCCAGCTCACCCTTCCCGTATCGGCGCAGGCGGTGGTGCCCCAAGGCCGGCCCGCGGAGTCCCGCACACTGGGCGAGCTGCTCGGCCCCGATGCGCGCCAGACGCTGGAGTCCGTGTGGGCCTGCGCGCCAGCGGCGGCGGTGCGGCTGGACCGCCTGCGCGAGCGGCCGGTGGCGCTGCTGCCCGAAGGGCTGTGGCGGCTGGCCCTGCTCACCGTCGCCATCGCCAACAAGGCGCCCCTGGTCCTCCTGGACGAGCCCGAAGTGGGACTGTCGGGAGACGGCGTCCGCTGGTTGGCGCGGCGGCTGCTGATGCTGCGGGCCGAGCGCACGGTGGTGCTCGTCACGCAGCACCTCCCGCTGGCGCGCATGGTCGCCGACCACGTGCTGCTCCTTGATGAAGGGATGCTCGTGGACCAGGCCCCGCCCCGTCACTTCTTCGACGAGCCTGAGCTCCGTCGCCACACCTGCTGACGGTTCAGCGTGACACGCCACACCGTTCCACCGCGCCGCTCGCTTCAGGCGGGCGCGGGCATGGGCGCTGGCCGCAGACGTGAGGTGGCGAAGAGGGTGGCCGGGCGCACCCTCCGCGCCGTGTGGCCAACCTAACGCGTGGCGGCCTTCGTGCCCCGCTGAAGACGGCGCGCCTTGCCCAGACGTGGGGCATCCGCGCGAGGACGGCGCGGCGTGGGCGCTCGCTTGCCTGCGGGCAGAATGGGGTCGGGACACACCGCGCGGAGCTTGCATGACTTGCACTCGGCGCCGCTCCACACCGCTTCGTAGAGCGCCGTCACCCGGTCGATGACGTCGAAGTCCTCGGTGACGAAGCCCAGCTCGAAGTTGCGCGCGGAGTCGCCCTTGGCGCCCAGCCCCGCGCCGGTGAGGTTGGCGCTGCCCAGGTATGCCCAGGCGCCATCCACCACCACCGCCTTGAAGTGCACGCGCGGACAGACCTTGAGCGACAAGCCCCCCGCCACCAGCCGCGCCTGCCGGTCGAAGGCGGCGCGAAAGGGCCGGCTCGGCAGCTCTGCGTGCAACAGCCGCAGCGCCACGCCACGCGCGGCGAGCGTGTCCAGCACGTCCACCAGCGGGACGAAGCGGCCACCGTGCTCCACGAACATCGCCTTCACGTTGGCCGTGGCCATCCACACCGACTCCCGGGCGTGGAGCAGCTTCTCCAACACCACCTCCCGGTACAGCGCGCTGCCCGACAGGAGCTCCGCCTCGATGGGACGCATGGAGCGCACTCCATCACACATGTCCTCACCCAGCCACCTGACGGACAAATGACCTTCAGTCACTTGACGAATGACCGTGGGTCATTCATCCATGAGCCATGGCCAGCACCTCAGCGGCGAAGGCGAATCGGGCCCTGCCCCAGCGAGCTCGGAAGGACGAGGACAAGGAAGCGCGGCGGCAACTCATCCTGGATGAGGCCCTGGCCCTGTATCAGGCGACGTCCTATGCCGAGGTGAAGATGGCGGACGTGGCCGGCCGGGCGATGCTGGCCAAGGGCACGGTGTTCCTCTACTTCCCCACCAAGGAGGCGCTGTTCCTGGCGCTGCTGGAGGACCTGCTCTTCGCGTGGTTCGCCCGGCTGGACGGGCTGCTCGTGGAGGACTCGTCGGCCTGGACGGGGCCCCGGCTGGCGCGCACGGTGGCCGAGTCGCTGGAGGGCGAGGAGGCCCTGACGCGGCTGCTCGCGCGGCTGCAGACGGTGCTGGAGCAGAACGTGACGGCCGAGCAGCTCCGCCCGTTCAAGGAGCGGCTGCTGGCGGCGCTGCTCCGCGCGGGCACGCTGGTGGAGCAGCGGCTGCCCTTCCTTCATGCCGGAGAAGGCCCGCGCTTCTTCATCCACCTGCACGCGCTGGTGACGGGCCTGCGGCAGATGGCGGACGTGGCCCCGGTGGCGCGCGAGGTGCTGGAGGCACTGCCCCACCTGGCGCCCCTGCGCGTCGACTTCACCGCCGAGCTGACGACCGCCCTCACCACCCTTCTTCGCGGGCTGGAGTCCCGCTGAGCCTCCTTTCCCATCCTCTGGAGAACCCCATGCTCGAAGCAGCGTCTCAAGCCAACACGCAGCCCACCGCGGACACCGAGCGCATCCGCGCGGTGTTCGAAGCCCAGCGCGCGCACCGCTGGACGATGTCCCGCACCACGGCCGCCGAACGCATCGCCCGGCTGAAGCGGCTGCGTGAAGCCATCATCGCCCGCCGCGCGGAGCTGGCGGACGCCATCCACGCGGACTTCCGCAAGCCCGCGATGGAGGTGGACCTGACGGAGCTGCACCCCACGCTGGAGGAGCTGAACCACACGGTGCGGCACCTCAAGTCGTGGATGAAGCCCATGCGGGTGGGCACGCCGATGCTGCTTGCGGGCTCGTCCAGCCACGTGCGCTACGAGGCGCGCGGCACGGTGTTGCTGCTGTCGCCGTGGAACTACCCCTTCAACCTGCTGGTGTCGCCGCTGGTGGCCGCCATCGCAGCGGGCAACACCGTCATCTGCAAGCCCAGCGAGAAGACGCCGCACACCTCGCGCTTCCTGGCGCAGTTGGTGAAGGACGTGTTTCCCGAGAACGAAGTGGCGCTGTTCGAAGGCGGCGCGGAGACGGCGGAGGCGCTGCTGGAGCTGCCCTTCGACCACATCTTCTTCACCGGCAACACGCGCATCGGCCGCAAGGTGATGGAGGCCGCGGCGAAGCACCTGGCCAGCGTGACGCTGGAGCTGGGTGGCAAGTCGCCCGTCATCGTCGATGAGACGGCGGACGTCGCCGCCGCTGCCGAGCGCCTGTGCTGGGGCAAGTTCGTCAACGGCGGCCAGACGTGCGTGGCGCCGGACTACGTGTTCGTGCACGCGTCGAAGGAGCGGGCGTTCCTGGACGCGCTCAAGGCGTCCATCACGCGCTTCTACGGCGGCACCGAGCAGGAGCGGCAGGCGAGCCCTGACCTGACGCGACTGGTGGACCCGGTGGCGTGGCGGCGGGTGAAGGACCTGCTCAAGCGCTCGGTGGCCGCGGGAGCGAAGGTGGAAGTGGGCGGGGAGACGGACGAGCCCTCGCGCTACATCGCGCCCACCGTGCTGTCCGGCGTGACGGCGGAGAACCCGGTGATGGAGGGCGAGATTTTCGGGCCGGTGCTGCCGGTGCTCACCTTCCAGTCCCGTGAAGAGGTCTACGCGCACATCCGCGCGGGCGGGAAGCCTTTGGCCCTCTACGTGTTCAGCCAGGACAAGCGGGCGGTGGAAGACATCTTCCAGAACACCACGTCGGGTGGCGCGGTGGTGAACAACGTGCTCGTCCACCTCGCGAACCCCAACCTCCCGTTCGGCGGGGTTGGTACCAGTGGCCTGGGGAACTACCACGGTCATTTCGGCTTCAAGACGTTCAGCCATGAGCGGGCAGTGATGGTTCAGTGGATGAAGTCGCTGGCTTCGGTGTTCTTCCCGCCGTATCGCGGGAAGGCGCAGGAATTGGCCTCCCGCGCGACCCGGCTGATGGAGTAGGCAACCCTGGCCGGGGCACCTCCGGAAGGAGCCGGGCGATGCGCGTGGTGAAGTTGGAAGAAGCACGGATGCCGGACGGTGTGCAGGAGGCGTTCGACCGCCTCCATGCGCATCGCTGGGAGGTGGCGCGCCGCGGCATGAAGGAACGGCTGGCCCGGCTGGAGCAGTTCAAGACGCTGCTCGTCGCCCGGCGCGAGGCCCTGGCCGAGGCGCTCCACGCCGACTTCCGCAAGCCGCGCGCGGAGGTGGAGGCCACCGAGGTCCTCCCCGTCCTGATGGAGTTGGCCTCCATCCAGAAGCACCTCAAGACGTGGATGAAGCCCCGGAAGGTCTCCACGCCCCTGCTGCTCACCGGCACGTCCAGCCTGGTGCAGTACGAGCCCCGGGGCGTGGTGCTGGTGATGGCCCCGTGGAACTACCCCTTCCACCTGCTGGTGTCGCCGCTGGTCGCCGCGGTGGCCGCGGGCAACGCCGTCCTGTGCAAGCCCAGCGAGAAGACGCCCAACACGGCGCGCTTCATCGCGGAGCTGGTGAAGGATGTCTTTCCCCCAGAAGAGGTCGCGGTGGTGGAGGGAGGCCCGGAGGTGGGCGAGGCGCTGCTGCGGCTTCCCTTCGACCACATCTTCTTCACCGGTGGGGCCCGCGTGGGCCGGCGGGTGATGGAGGCCGCGGCGAAGCACCTGGCCAGCGTGACGTTGGAGCTGGGTGGCAAGTCACCCGTCATCGTCGATGAGACGGCGGATGTCGCCGCCGCTGCCGAGCGCGTGGTGTGGGGCAAGTTCCTCAACGGCGGACAGACGTGCATCGCCCCCGACCACGTCTGGGTCCACGCGTCGAAGGAAGAGGCCCTGCTGGAGGCGATGAAGGAGGCCCTGGAGCGCTTCTACGGCCGCACCGAGGAGGCGCGTCGCGCGAGCCTGGACCTGTGCCGCATGGTGGATGACAGCGCCTTCACGCGGGTGCGCCAGTTGATGGACCGCACCGTGGAGGCCGGCGCGCGCGTGGTGGTGGGTGGTGGCGTGGGCGCGGAGTCGCGTTACATCGCGCCCACGGTGCTCGCGGACGTGACGCCAGACACGCCCATCATGGCCGAGGAGATTTTCGGACCGGTGCTGCCGGTGCTGCGCTTCGAGTCCCTGGACGAAGTCGTGTCGCACGTGCGCGAGGACGGCAAGCCCCTGGCGCTCTACGTGTTCAGCAACGACGAGGCCACGGTGGAGCGGCTGCTGCGGGAGACTCGCGCGGGCGGCACGTGCATCAACACGGTGGTGCTGCACAATGTGAATCCGAACCTGCCCTTCGGCGGCGTGGGCGCCAGCGGTGTGGGCGCGTATCACGGCGAGACGGGCTTCCGGACCTTCAGCCACGAGCGCGCGGTGCTGCGCCAGGGGCGCACGTCCCTGGTCCACCTGTTCTTCCCGCCCTTCACGGGCAAGGCGCAGAAGCTGGCGCGGCTGGCGGGGCGGTTGTTCGAATAGGCGTGAAATGAGAGATGCTCCGGTCCGTAATGCCTGAGACCTCTCTCGCGAAAGACGCCTGCTGGTGAGCCGCACATGACAGACCCGGGGTCGCCCTCCCCTCTGACGGTGGTCCCCGGTGGTGACGGGGGCTTCCTGTCGCGCCTGCCCACGGTGCTGCAACCGCACCGCAGCCTGCTCACCTACTACCTCGTCAGCGCGCTGCTGGCCGGGCCCGGCTTCCCCATCCTCGGGCTCATCCGCTACTTCAAGTACCAGACGCTGCGCTACACGCTGGACGACGAAGGCATCACCGTCCGCTGGGGCATCCTCTTCCGGCGGGAGGTATCCCTCACCTACGCGCGCATCCAGGACATCCACTTGTCCAGCAACCTGGTGGAGCGCTGGCTGGGGCTGGCGCGCATCCAAATCCAGACGGCGAGCGGCAACTCGCAGGCGGAAATCACCATCGAGGGCGTTCCCGCGCACGAGGCGATGCGGGACTTCCTCTATTCGAAGATGCGGGGAAGCCGCGAGCGCGCAGTGCCTACGCAAGAGAGCGCACGCGCCATGCCCGCCGGTGACCATGACGCGCTGGCGGCCACGCTCCGCGAGATTGCCGAGGAGGTGCGCGCCCTACGGCTCAGCCTGAACAGCGGCGCCACGCGGGAGAAGCAGGATGTCTGACGCCGCGCCTGCCTGGCTCCTGCGCCTGCTGAAGGTGCCCCCCGCGCCGCACATCCCCGAAGGGGCGGCGGTTCGCGTGTTCCGCGCCGCCCCGACCCATCGCCAGCTCCAGTTGCTCCGTTGGGGCCTGCGGCAGGCCGGCGTCGTGGTGGGCCTGATTTTCACCTGGGTGGCGATGAAGAACCGGTTCGTCCCGCACCTGCCCTACGCGCATGCGGACACGGTCTTCTTCGTCTTCGAAATGTTCGCCTGGCTCGCGTTCGCCGCGCAGGCCCCCATCACCTTCCTGGTGGCGTGGCTCGACTACGAGTACCGCTGGTACATCCTCTCCGACCGCAGCCTGCGCATCCGGGAAGGGCTCGTCTCCATCCAGGAGAAGACGATGACCTTCGCCAACATCCAGCAGGTCTCCATCCGGCAGAACCCGCTCCAGCGGCTGTTCGGCATCGCCGACGTGAAGGTGGAGACGGCGGGCGGAGGCAGCAAGCGCGGCGCGCAGGACGCGGACGCCTCACACACCGAAGGACTGCACGAGGCCCACTTCCGGGGCGTGGACAACCCGGAGGAGATTCGCGACGTCATCATGGCGCGGGTACGCATGCACCGGGACGCCGGGCTGGGTGAGCCGCAGAATCCCGAGCCGGCGCTGCCCGCGCCAGTGGCCCCTTCAGCCGCGACGCTCGGCGCGGCGAAGGAGCTGCTGGGTGAGATGCGGGCGCTGCGAAGCGCCCTGACGGCCCAGGGCCACGTGGAGCGCTGAGCCGCCGTGAAGCGCGACGTGCCCGGCGGACGCCGGGCCCCTTGCGGTGCTTCAGCTCCGCAGACCGGGCGCTTCCTGGCCGGTGCGCGCGACGTACTCCGTGTAGCCGCCGCCGTACTGGTGGATGCCCTCGGGCGTCAGCTCCAGCACGCGGTTGGACAGCGCGGCCAGGAAGTGACGGTCGTGGGAGACGAACAGCATCGTCCCCTCGTAGCGGGAGAGCGCCGTAATCAGCATCTCCTTCGTGGCCATGTCCAGGTGGTTGGTGGGCTCGTCCAGCACCAGGAAGTTCGGCGGGTCGAAGAGCATCTTCGCCATGACGAGCCGGGCCTTCTCACCACCGGACAGCACGCGGCACTTCTTCTCCACCTCGTCGCCGGAGAAGCCGAAGCAGCCGGCCAGCGCCCGCAGCGAGCCCTGACCCGCGCGGGGGAAGGCGTCCTCCAGCGCCTGGAACACGGTCCGCTCGCCGTCCAGCAGGTCCATGGCGTGCTGCGCGAAGTAACCCATCTTCACGCTGCCACCCAGCGCCACGTTGCCCGTGTCCGGCTGCGTGGAGCCCGTCACCAGCTTCAGCAGCGTGGACTTGCCCGCGCCGTTGACGCCCATGACGGCCCAGCGCTCCGTGCGGCGCACCAGGAAGTCCAGCCCCTCGTAGATGGTCCGCGAGCCGTAGGCCTTGTGAACGCCCTTCAGGCTCACCACGTCGTCGCCCGAGCGCGGCGCCGGCTGGAACTCGAAGAGCACCGTCTGACGCCGCTTGGGCGGCTCCACGCGCTCAATCTTCTCCAGCTTCTTCACCCGGCTCTGCACCTGCGCGGCGTGCGAGGCGCGCGCCTTGAAGCGCTCGATGAACTTCAGCTCCTTGGCGAGCATGGCCTGCTGGCGCTCGAACTGCGCCTGCTGCTGCTTCTCGTTCATCGCCCGCTGCTGCTCGTAGAACTCGTAGTTGCCGGTGTACGTCGACAGCGAGCCGCCGTCGATCTCCACCACCTTGTTCACGATGCGGTTCATGAACTCGCGGTCGTGCGACGTCATCAGCAGCGCGCCGTCGTAGTTCTTGAGGAACTCCTCCAGCCAGATGAGGCTCTCGATGTCGAGATGGTTGCTCGGCTCGTCGAGCAGCATCGCGTCCGGACGCATCAGGAGGATGCGGGCCAGCGCCACGCGCATCTTCCAACCACCCGACAGCGCGCCCACGTCGCCGTCCATCATCTCCTGGGTGAAGCCCAGGCCCGCGAGAATCTCCCGCGCGCGGCCTTCCAGCGCGTAGCCACCCAGCTCCTCGAAGCGCCCCTGGACCAGGCCGTAGCGCTCCACGAGCTTGTCCATGTTGTCCGCCTGGTCCGGGTCGGCCATGGCGGCCTCCAGCTCCTTCAGCTCGGCGGCCACCGTGCTGACCGGGCCCGCGCCGTCCATCACCTCGGCGGCGGCGCTGCGGCCCTCCATCTCACCCACGTCCTGGCTGAAGTAGCCAATGGTGACGCCCCGGTCGACGGCGACCTGGCCCTCGTCGGGGTGCTCCTGGCTGGTAATCATCCGGAACAGCGTCGTCTTGCCGGCCCCGTTGGGTCCGACGAGGCCCACCTTCTCCCCCTTGTGGAGCGCCGCGGAGGCCTCGATGAAGAGAATCTGCTGGCCGTTCTGCTTGCTGATGTTGTCGAGACGAATCATGTGCGTGCGGGGGGCCCGAAAGCGGGTGCGGCGCCCTTATGCCACGTAGCCCGCCCCAGAAAGAATGTTCCGAACCCTTGGGAAGCGACTTCTCTTGCATGGGAGCCGACAGGCGGGGGAGCCCCCGGTCCCAGGCTGGAAGTGGGACCTGCCCCCACTCGGGCCGTGACATAGACTGCCGCGCCGTGCTGACCGTCGACGCCCACCCCTCCCTGAACACCCTGGCCTTCACCACCACCTTCCCCGGTCCCCTGGGCGGGCTGCCCTCCCCGGAGTGGCTGGTGGCCCTGCTGAAGCCCGGCGCCACCGCCCCCCTGTCCAGCGACGACACCGTGCGCGGCGCCATCCGCGACATGCTCCGCCACGGCGGCTACAAGCCCACCGGGCGTGGCAAGCCCGCGTCGGAGTACCTGGTGCGCGCCTCGGGTGACGGCTCGCTGGGCGCCATCAACCTGGCCGTGGATGCCTGCAACGCGGTGTCCCTGCACAGCGGCCTGCCCATCAGCGTGGTGGACCTGGACCGGGCCACCGCCCCCTTCCGCGTGGGCGTGGCCCCGGAGGGCGCGCAGTACGTCTTCAACGCGTCCGGGCAGAGCATCGACCTGGCGGGACTGCTGTGCCTCTTCGACGCGGAAGGCCCGTGCGCCAACGCCGTCAAGGACGCGCAGCGCACCAAGACGAACGCGGACACCCGCCGCACCCTCACCGTGCTCTGGGGCGCCAAGGCCCTGGGCGAGCGGACCGCGCGCGCCTTCGACTGGTATCGGGAGCTGCTGGAACGCGCGGGGGCCACGGTGGAGCGCCTGCCCTGAGCCGCGCGGACGCCCTTGAAACATGCCGGCCGACGGGGCAGACCCGGGCCATGGCGGGACGGCAATCCAGCAGGTGGGTGCTGCTGCTCGTGTGGCTTCATGCGGCGAGCGCGGCGGCGCAGATCGTCAACGTCCAGGCGCTGTTCGACGAGAACACCGGCCCGGGGCGTTCGGCGGCCGTGGACCTGGGCGCGGACTGGCGCACGGGCAGCACCGACCTCTTCAGCGTGCGCGGCGCCCTGCTGGGCCAGTGGCGCAGCGAGAAGCACACCTGGCTGGCCGTCATCCGGGGGGAGTACGCCTTCGCCGCCAATGAGGTCATCGTCAGCAAGGTGATGGAGCACGTCCGCTACCGCTACGGATTCACGGAGCGGCTCTCCGGCGAGGTGTTCCTCCAACACGAGTTCGACAAGTTCCGCCGCATCCAGTTCCGGGCCCTGCTGGGCGCGGGCCCCCGGGTGAGGGTGCTGACCGACAAACAGGCCACGCTGGTGGTGGGGCTCGCGCTGATGCTGGAGCACGAGCGCATCCGCCGGGATTCCGAACCGGATGCCGGGGAGTTCCGCACCGACCCGCGCCTGTCCAGCTACGTGCTGGGGCGGCTGGAGTTCATGGAGAACGTCTTCCTGGTGCAGACGCTCTACGCCCAGCCCCGCGTGACGAACCCCGCCGACATCCGCCTGCTCAACGACACCATCTTCGAGGTGAAGCCCAACGAACGCCTCTCGGTGGGCATCGGCTTCAACCTCACCTTCGACAACTCCCCGCCCCTGGGCGTCCCCAAGCTCGACACCCAGTTGCGGACCTCGGTGGGCATCCGGCTGTAGCCGCCTTCGTCCCACGAAGTGGGCCACCCAGGCGACAGCAGCCAGCCCTCGCCTGCCTCCCCGCCCATGCCGGGCGACGCCCCGGTTGTTGGCAACTGTCTTGCTACGGTGCCTCGCAGGGCAACAACAGGGTGGCGAGGCCGGCGATGACGGAGCTGTACGTGGAGCGCGAGGACACGGTGGCGAAGGCAGTGACGCTCTTCCCCAAGGACACGGTGGTGAGGGCACTGTCACTGATGCAGCGGTATGGCCTGAGCCGGCTGCCGGTGGTGGACGACGTGCACGGCGAGCTCATCGGCGACGTGACGGCCGACGACCTCACCCGGGTCTGGCAGCACGCGCCGCTGGCCTGTATGTCGGAAATTCTTTCACTGAAATCCCTGCGGGTTGAAGACCTGGAGGACGCCACCCGTTGGGGGCCGCGCCTCACCCTGGTCTCCCCCCTGGTGGACGTGTACCAGACCAGCAAACGCTGGGTGCAGTAGGCCGGAAGGCCCGAATCCCGACGGCGCTCAGCCGATGCCAGGCGTGAGCGCCTTCATCCACACCACCACGGCCGCGGCGCCCGCGTCCGGCACACCGACGGCGCGCGCACCCAGGTAGCTGGCGCGTCCCAGGCGCGGCTGCATCCGGGACGTCGCCTCCTCTCCCGCCTCGGCCGCGTGCACCGCCGAGGCCCAGGCCTCGCGAGCCCCCTGCCCGCAACGCACCGCCTTCGCGAAGGCGTCGGCGGCGGGCCGGAGTGCATCGAGCATGGTGCGGTCCCCAGGCCGCGCGCCGCCCAGCTCCGATACGGCGGTGACGGCGAGGTCGAAGGCCTCGGCCCATGCGGCGGCATCCACGGGCCCTTCCGCCAGCCTGCGCGCGGCGCGCAGCAGCGCCGTCGCGTAGAAGGGCCCCGAGCTGCCGCCAATGCTGCGCCGCAAGGCATTGCCAATGGCCGTCAGCGCACGCGCGGGGCTCGTCCACGCGTCCTCCGGAAGAGCGCGAATCGCCTCGGCGCCACGCACCAGACTGAGGCCCAGGTCACCGTCGCCCGCGGCGCTATCGAGCGCGGTCAGCCGGGGCTCCGACTGCTCGAATGCGTCCGCCACCCGCAAGGCGGCCTTCCGGAAGCGGTCCATCCCCGGTTGCGGCGCCTCCGCCGGAAGCGATGCTGGAGACGCCGTGGACGAAGGCCGGTACACCCCCGGCTCCTTCGGCAGCCGTCCCGCGCCGGGCCACGCGGGCGCATCCACCGCCGCATCCAGGCGGGCCAGCCGCGCGTCGTCCACCTTCAGCAGCGTCAACGAGCAGCCGGGCATCTCCAGCGCGGAGAGGAACGTCCCGCTCCACGCGCGCTCCACGCGGATGCCGCCCTGACGCAGAGCGGCCAGTGCGCGCCGGGCGACGATGGCCAGCTCCATGGGCGGCGTGCCGCCCAATCCGTTGACCACCAGCACCACCCTGTCTCCCGAGGTGATGCGCCGGTCCTCGACGATGGTGGTGAGCAGCGTGTCCACCAGGCTGTCCGCCGTCTGCATCGGCACGCGCCGCACGCCCTGCTCGCCGTGGATGCCCAGGCCCAGCTCGATTTCGTCCTCCTCCAGCGTGAAGCCCGGCTTGCCCGCCGCGGGCACGGTGCAGGGCCCCAGGGCCACGCCCATGGTGCCCAGCACCTCCGCCGCCGCGGTGGCCTCGCGGAGGACGTCCTGGAGCGCCGCGCCCGCCTCGGCCGCCGCGCCCGCGACCTTGTGGACCAGCACCGTGCCAGCGATGCCCCGGCGCCGCGCGGGCTCCACCGTGTCGTGCAGGGACACGTCGTCCGCCACCACCACCGTCTCCACGGGGATGCCCTCGGCGCGCGCCAGCTCGGCGGCGAGCCCGAAGTTGAGCCGGTCCCCGGTGTAGTTCTTCACGACGAGCAGCGCGCCCGCGGGCCCCGCGACGGCGCGGATGGCGGCCAGCACGGCATCGGTGCTGGGCGAGGTGAAGACGTCACCGGCCACCGCCGCGTCCAGCATGCCCGCGCCCACGTAGCCCGCGTGCGCCGGCTCATGGCCGCTGCCGCCACCGGAGATGACAGCCACCTTGCGCGCGCGGACGTCGGAAGGCGTGTCGGCGCGGAGCACCACCGACTCCCCGTCCAGCAGCACCTGCCCGGGGGCGAGCGAGACCAACCCCTCCAGCATCTCCCGCACCACCGCGCGAGGGGCGTTGACCAGCTTCTTCATGAACGTGTCCTCTCTCAGACGCCGTTGAAGAAATCGACAGCGCCCGTCTCCAGCGAGTACTCGGCGCCGACGATGAGCATGCCTTCCTCGCGGCACAGACGCTCCAGCAGGCGGCTGCCATGGCGGAGATTGTCGCAGGAGTTGCGGATGTTGGCGCGGACGGACTCCTTCATCAGGAACTCCGGGTCCGCCTTCGGCCCGGCGGCGCTCACCACCGTCGCCACCGGCTCGCGGCAGCGCTCCACGATGTCGCGGATGTTCTCGGACGCCTCGCTCTTGCCGTCACGCAGGTAGTCCAGCGTGGCCTGGATGGCGCCGCAGTGCGAATGCCCCATCACCACCGCCAGGCGCGTGCCGAACTTCGCCGCCGCGAACTCCACACTGCCCACCAGCGACGGCGCGACGACGTTGCCCGCCACGCGGATGACGAACAGGTCCCCCAACCCCTGGTCGAAGATGTACTCCGACGGCGCGCGCGAGTCCGAACACGAGAGGATGATGGCGAAGGGACTCTGCCCCGCCACCAGCGCCTGCCGGGCGGAGCGGCCGAGCGGGTTCTCCATGTTGCGCGCGTTCAGGACGAACCGCTGATTGCCCTCCCGAAGGCGCGCAAGGGCATCCTGGGCGGAGATGGGTGGCGTCGAAGCGGTGGGCATTGCGCGGGTCCTCGAGGGTGGGTGAATCAGAAAGGTGGCAACCCAACCGAGCGCTATACACCAGCCGGGTGACCAAGGAACGAGCTGTCCTCCTGCTTCGACGCGGGAGTTCAGCCGTCAGACACCCAGCTCGTCACGGATGTGCTTCACGATGTCCGCTGGCGGCGGCGTCACGTCCACGCTGAGCGCGCGCGAGGGCAGCTCCATGGCCGCCATCTGACTCTCCAGCAGGGACGCGGGCATGAAGTGGCCCTGGCGCTGCGACATCCGGCGAGCGAGCACCTCATGCGGCGCGTGCAGGAACACCCACCTCACGTGTGCGGGGTCCAGCTCCTCCAGCAGCGTGCGGTAGGCCTGCTTGAGGCCGGAGAACGCCATCACCACGTCCTCGCCCTGCGCCAACGCCCGCGCCACTTCATCGCGCAGCTTGCGCAGCCAGGGGGCGCGGTCCTCGTCCGTCAGCGGCGCGCCCGCGGCCATCTTCATCACGTTGGAGCGCGGGTGCAGGTCATCCGCGTCGATGAAGCGCCAGCCCAGCTCGGCCGCCAGGGTGCGGCCCACCGTCGTCTTCCCCGCTCCAGATACCCCCATGATGATGACGACCATTGACGCGACTCCTCCTGGTTCCAGGGCCCACTCCCCATCGTGGGGTGCCCAACGGCCTCGCGCCACCCCATCCGAGGCGGAATGCCCACCGCATCACGTCCTGAAACGTCGGCCCCGGGGGGTATGCTTCATCCCATCGCCGCTCCGGATGCGGCACGGAGGGTCGGTCATGGCGGACATCGCGGACGGGGAGCAGGTCTCGGTTCAGGGCTCGGGTTCCAAGCCCTACATCCTCAAGAACACCGGCGGTGTGTATTCGTGTTCATGCCCCGCCTGGCGCAACCAGTCGGTGGCCATCGAGCGGCGCACCTGCAAGCACCTGCGCCGCGTGCGCGGAGACGCCGCGGAGGACGCGCGCATCGGCGGTGACGGGTCCGGCGCTCCCGCGGTCCCCGCGCGTCCGACGAGGAGCACGTCGGCCAGCGACGACACCAAGGCCCCACCCCTGCTGCTGGCCCAGTCGTGGGAGAACGACGTGGACCTCACCGGCTGGTGGATGAGCGAGAAGCTGGACGGCGTGCGCGCGTACTGGGACGGGAAGCAGTTCTGGTCGCGGCTGGGCAACGCGTTCCTCGCGCCGGAGTGGTTCACCGCGGGGCTGCCGGACTTCCCGCTCGACGGTGAGCTGTTCGGCGGGCGCAAGCGCTTCCAGCGCACGGTGAGCATCGTCCGCCGGCAGGACCGCAGCGACGATTGGAAGGAGCTGGCCTTCGTCGCCTTCGACGCGCCCGGCGTGGAAGGCACCTTCGAGGCGCGGCTGGAGCGCTGCCGGCAGTGGATGGAGGAGGCGAAGCCCGCGTATGCGCAGTGGCACGCCCACGCGCGCTGTGACGGCACGCCGCACCTGCGCACGGAGCTGGCGCGCGTGGAGTCGCTGGGTGGAGAAGGCCTCATGCTGCGCCAGCCCGGGTCGCGCTACGAGGCGGGCCGCTCCCACACGCTGCTCAAGGTGAAGAGCTTCAAGGACGACGAAGCGCGCGTGGTGGGACACGTGGCTGGCGCGGGCCGCCACAAGGGCCGCCTGGGCGCGCTGGAGGTGGAGCTGCGTAACGGCACGCGCTTCAGCGTGGGCACGGGCCTGTCGGACGCGGAGCGCGCATCGCCGCCACCCGTGGGTGCCATCATCACCTTCCGCTACCAGGAGCTGTCCAACGACGGCGTGCCACGCTTCCCGTCGTACGTGGGTGTGCGCGTCGACGCCGCCCCCTTCGCCGCGAGCTGAGGCCAGCCGTCCCACGGCAGGAGTCACCGGTCCGCTGGTCGACGGAGCGGCGCCACAGTGCCACCTGACAGACGGTGCGTGCCCGGGGTGATGCGCGCCCGGGCGCCGCCCTGGTGTCTGCTTCAGGGAACCATGCACTGCGAGCTCTGTCTGACCGAGCATCCCTACGATGTGGCGTGTGGCGGCGAGCCCTGGACGCAGGTGTACCTGTCCACGGGCGACGCGGAAGCCCCTCCCGCGGACCTCACGGGCCAGACGTTGGGAAGTTACCGGCTGGTCCGCCGGCTGGGCGCGGGAGGGATGGGCACCGTCTACCTGGGCGAGCAGACGCGCATTGGCGCACGGGTGGCGGTGAAGGTGCTGCACCCCCACCTGGGCCGGGACGAAAGCCTGCGCGCGCGCTTCTACGCGGAGGCACGCACGGTCAACGTGGTGGGCCATCCGAACATCGTCCACATCTTCGACATCAACGAGGCGCCCGGCGGCATCCACTACTTCGTCATGGAGTACCTGGAAGGCGTGCCCATGTCGCACCTGCCCCGGCCCATGGTGCCCGCGACGTTGGTGTCGCTGCTGGCGCAGGCGTGTGACGCGCTGGACGCGGCGCACCGGTGCGGCGTGGTGCACCGGGACTTGAAGCCGGACAACCTCTTCGTGGTGCGGCACGCAGGCGAGCCGCCGTCGCTGCGCGTGCTGGACTTCGGCGTGGCCAAGGCGCGCCGGCCCCACCCGGGTGAGGATGAAACGGCGGCGGGCATCGTCCTGGGCACGCCGGCGTACATGGCGCCCGAGCAGTCCGCGGGGCAGCCGGTGGACGGACGCGCGGACATCTACGCGCTGGCGGTGACGGCCTATTACCTGTCCACGGGGCAGCTTCCCTTCGAGCGGGGGCAGATGGTGGAGCTGGCGCTGGGCACGGGCCCGGTGGGCGCGCCGCCGCCGCACCTGCTGGTGCCCGGGGTTCCGCCCGCATTGTCGGAGGTGCTGCTGCGCGCGCTGTCGCGCCGCTGCGAGGACCGCTACGCCACCGCGCTGGAGTTCAAGGAGGCCCTGCTGCTGGCCGCCGCCCAGCCGCTGGCGGACGCCCTGTCACCCCAGACGCCGCCGCCACGCAGCCACACGCCGGTGCCGTCCCTGGCGTGGCTGGATACGGAGGACCCGGCGACGGAGCCCAACGCGCTCACCCCACCCCTGACGTGGGTGGCGCGGGTGCGGCGCCGCTCCGGCGCGGGCGACGTGGAGGTGCTGTGCACGGAGTTGAGCCGGGGTGGGCTCTTCATGTGCTGCGCGGACCCCTTCCCGCGCCTGTTCAACCGGCTGGAGTTCACCCTGCTGCTGGCCGGCGAGTTGGTGGAGTGCGCGGGCGAGGTGGTGCGTCACGTGGACGCCGCCCAGGCGCAGACGTGGGGCATGTTGTCCACGGGCGTGGGCGTGCAGTTCATCAACCCATCCGCCCGGCTGTGCGAGCTCATCCGCCGCGTGCAGCCCCACCGGCTGACCACACCCGCGTCCACGTTGATGCGCGCGGAGGTGGTGCTGTGACGCGGGCCGCGCGTCACTTCACCGTGAAGGTCCGTGAGGCACCGGAGTAGGGCCGCACATTGCCGTCCCAGCCCGACTTCCAGTTGCCTTCGTGGACGAGCCGGTACGTGCCCGGCACCGTGTCGTCGGGGATGCCCCACGTCACGGTGACGTGGGAGCACGCCAACGTGGGCACGCAGTTCTCGCGCCGCCACTGGTAGCGCGTGGCCGGGTCCGCGTCGGTGGCCACGTCCGTCCAGGTGCCGTCCGGCTCGCGCCGCTGCACGCGCAGGAAGGTGCCCTCCAGGCGCAGGTCATTCTTGGGATGCCCGCCCCAGAAGGTGGCGCTCGCCGTGTCGCCGCGCGAGTACGTGGGCCGCGCGTCGGTGACGACCTCGCCGAAGTCCACCCACAAGAGCTTGTCGTCGAACACCACGCCGGGTTGCAGGCTGAGCTGCTCCTTGCGCAGGTCCCTGGGCGTGGGCCCGGGAGGCACACCGGCGCCGTCCCGCAGCGACGTGGCCAGCAGGTGGAAGTTCTGTTGGAGGGCCGCGAGCGTCCACGGGCCGAAGTGCGTGGAAGCACCTTCGTAGTCCTGACGCGCGTACTCCTCGCGGGTGGCCACGTAGCCCGAATAGGCATTGGACAGGCCCGCGATGACGACGTCCGTCACGCCCGCGGGCGCCAGCGCCGTCTCCACGGTGTCGCGCAGGCGGCGTCCGGCCATGGTCGTCAGCTCGAAGGGCACCGCCACCAGCGCCAGGTTGCCGATGGTGACCAGTTGCAGGGGCAGCACCTCCGGCGTCCACGGGAAGGGCCGCATGCTGCCCATCTCCAGGACGATGGGCTTCTCCGCCTGACACGGCGTGGTGGCGAGCGAGCAACTGAACTGCCCCCAGGCATTCTGGCCGGCGGCGCAAGTGACGCCCTCCACGCCGACGCCCGGCCCGTCCTCCGCCCCTGCCAGCATGGACACGCCGATGGCGGCCGGGCAGGTGGTTCGCGGCGCCCCGTCCGCGAAGGCTGGCGCCACGTCCACCGCGTCCATCTTCACGTAGACGTGCCGGTAGTCCACGCCGCCCGTGAGCGGCGTCTTCGCCTCCGCCCACAGCTTCGCGGCGAAGTCGTACTGCTTGCGACCGGAGAGGTCCGTGTCCTCGAAGTCATTGGCACCGCCGCCGTGGGTGCCTCCCAGGATGTTGGGCGTCACGTCGCCCTCGTTCGCGTTGGCGAATGCGGCGACGAACGTGTCCCCGGCCCCCTGCGCCTGCTCGGCGAGGTACGAGGCCAGGCCCTTGTTGTCGCCACTGATGAGCGTGTTGCCGTTGCCCATGGACGTGGCGTGCACCGCGAACCAGTTGATGAGCCCCATGTCGGTGCCATCCGCACGAGTGAGGCGCAGCAGCGTCATCCGCGTGTCCACGTCGTGCGCGTAGCGGGCGCGCTCCTCGGCCGGGTTGAGCAGGTAGGCGTTGGGGGAGCGGTTGCGGCTGGCCCCGAACAACTCCCCCGACGACAGGCGCAGCGTGCCCTCGGCGAGCCGCTCATGCGCCCGAACGATGGAGGCGACGATGCCGGAGACGATGGCCTCGAAGTTCTGCGGCGAGAAGCCCAGCGTGGTGAGGTTGTAGAGGGTGTAGTGCGAATAGCCCCCGGGCCCGGAGTGGGTGTGGGTGGCGCTCAGCAGCACGTTGTCGTCGGTGTACAGGTCGCCATAACGCGCGCGCAGCCGCTCCACGACCTGCTGCTTCACCGCCTGGAACACCATGCCCAGGTCCGCGCTGACGAAGGCCACCCGCTTACCATTGCAGGGCGAGGCGATGACGAACGCGCGCGAGTGCAGCCGCTGGTGGATGCCGGTGGTCTGCTGTTCCAGCATGCCGTAGCCCATCATCCCCACCTCGGCGGCGGGGCCGGTGATGTCGGCGCTGCCCGCGCCCAGCAGGAAGTCCCGCGCGTCTTCGCACGCGCCCGTCAGGCCGGACGCGGAGGACTCCGGATGAGGGGAGGTCCGCCAGGGCTGGCTGGCCGCCTGGGCGCCCGTCGCAAGCACGAGCGAAAGCGCCAGCAGATGCCGGACGAAGTGGGTGCGCATGGCCTGCCTCCAAGGCGCCAGGGGACATCCCCTGGGGTGGAAGTGGATAACGCTTCAGGGCGGGCGCGCAGTACCGGAAGAACGAGCCGTCGAGAGGGCTACAGTCCGCGCGAGGGCCGGAGGTGACACCGGCCGTCTCAGCGCTCACGCGCCCGGCCGGTTCGCCGGGGCCTTGGGCGGCGCGGCGCTGAGCGCCACGCGGAAGGTGGTGCCGGCCCCTATCGACGACTCCACGGAGATGTGGCCGCCCAGCGCCGTCACAATCGTGTCACAGATGGACAGCCCCAGGCCGGTGCCCAGGCCGGAGGACTTGGTGGTGAAGAAGGGGTCGAAGATGCGGCGCAGGTGCTCCGGGGGGATGCCCTGGCCCGTGTCGCTCACCACCACCATCACCCGGCCGCCCACCTCCGTGCGGGTGGTGAGGCGAATTTCGTTCGCCTCCGAATCGCCCTCTTCGATGGCGTGCGCGGCGTTGATGAGGAGGTTGAGGAACACCTGGAACAGCTTGCCCTCGTTGCCACGGACGAACGGCACCTCACCGTAGTCCTTCACCAGCCGGGCGCGGGCGCGCACCACGCTGGCGGCCATCTGCGTCACGGATTCGAGCACCGCGTGGACGTCCACCGACTCTTCCTTGCCGTCCTCCACGCGGGAGAAGACGCGCAGTTGGCGGACAATCTGGCGCATGCGCTCGGCACCCTCACGGGCGTCGTCGAGCACCTGCCGCAGCTCCACCATGTCCTCCGGGGAGAGCATCCGTGGACGCACGCCGCCCACGGCGCTGTGGAGGAAGTCCAGGTTGGACAGCACGTAGGCCAGGGGGTTGTTGAGCTCGTGGGCGATGCCGGCGGCCAGGAGGCCCATGGAGGCCATGCGGTCGGTCAGCATGAGCTGCGCCTGGGTGCGCTTGCGCTCGGTGAAGTCGCGCGCCACGGTGATGCGCGCGGGCGAGCCGTCCAGCACCACGGCCAGCGTCACCAGGTCCGCCACCACCACCTCGCCGTCGCTGCGCACCAGCGGCATCTCCACCACGCGCGCCGCGCTCTTGCCCTCCAGCGCCTGGCTCAGGTGGAGCTGCGCGGCCCCCCGGTCCTCGGGGCGGACCAGGTCCAGCATGTGGCGGCCCACCAACTCCGAGGCGTCGCGGAAGCCCAGGTACTGCACCAGCGCCGGGTTGACGGAGAGCAGCACGCCGTCGCCCACGTGCACCAGCACCGGGTCCGGGAAGGCCTCGATGAGCAGGTGGACGCCGGCCTCGGTGCGCCGCAGCGTCGTCTCCGTGCGCATGCGCAGCGCGTTGGCCGTGCGCTGCTCCAGCGCCAGGGACAGCGCGCCCGCCGCGCCCGACAACAGGTTCACCTCGATGGGGCCCCAGGACTCGGGTTCGCGGCAGTTGTCGAAGCCGATGACGCCGAAGAGCTGCCCGTGGACGTGCATGGGCAGCAGCAGCACGGAGCGGACGCCCTGCGCCTCCAGCATGGGCGCCAGCAGCTCCGAGAAGTCTCGCGGCTGGCCCTGCACCGGCTCGCCGCGCTGCAACTGTTCGGACTGATGGGGCCGCAGGGCCGCGTCGAAGGGCAGGCCGTGCATGTTGGGGTCCTCCAGGTTGGGAGGAATCCCCGGCGCGCACCACTCCGCGCGCTGCGACGCCAGCAGCGTGCCGTCCTCGGCGAAGTGCATCTCGAAGACGTAGACGCGGCTGGCGGCGGACACGTGGCCCAACGGCTCGACGACGGCGCCGTACAGGTCGTCCGGCAAATCGTGCCCCATCATCCGCCGCTGCACCTGCACCATGGCGTCCAGGTAGCGCTCGCGGGTGGTGACGGCCTCCTCCGCCGTGCGTCGCGACGTCACGTCCAGGAGCGTCCCCATCACCTCGCCCGGCACGGTGGCCAGGGCCCGGGCGGACAGCTCCACCCAACGGACGCCATGGCCGCCGCCCGTGTCCACGCGTACTTCCTGGCGCGAAACGGGGATGCCGGGCGTGTACGCCAGCAACGCCTGGGCGCGCTCGCGGTCCTCCGGGTGGATGGCCTCCAAGAGCGCGCGGCCCCGCCACGCGGACACGGGCGTCCCGGTGAGCCGCTCCCAGGCACCGCCCAGCACCGCGAGCCGCCCCTGCGCGTCGAGCTGGAACACCACCTCGTGCAGCAGCTCGGACAGGTGCCGGAAGCGCTCGGACTCCACCTGGCTCCCAGCGTGTGACGCCTGCGACTTCATGGGGGGGAGCAGGTCACACGCCATGTCGGCGGGAGCCGTCCCTGAAGCCTTCCCGGGAGCGTCCATGACCGCCGCGTCCCGTTGCTCGTCTGCCACGTGCTGGCCTCCCTAGCGCCTCATCGGAGAGGGGCTGGAGCCCTGACAGCACCTACGGCTGCCGGGAACGATTCCAGACCCTGCGGTTCCCCTCCCGTGGCGACGTCGACCCGAAGCATATTGGGTCTCAATAACCGGAAGTCAATGAAGGCGGGAGAAGTTCACGCTCCGTCTTCGGGCTCCCATCCACCCGGAGCACCTGAGCGGGGCCGCTGCCGCCGGTCCCCTACGACGCGGGCCGGCACGCCTGCGACAATGGCCCACGCCGGCACATCCCGGGTGACGACGGCCCCCATGGCCACCACGGCGTGGTCCCCCACGGAGACACCGTCCGTGATGCCGGCATTGGCCCCCACCCACACGTCCGCGCCGATGACGAGCCCCCGCGAGGTGACGGGTTGCTCGCGCACGGGCCGGTCCGGGGCAATGCCGTGGTCGAAGGCGTAGAGGGTAGCGCCGGTGGCGATGCGGGTGCCCTCACCGATGCGGATGCCCGCGGAGCCGCCGTCCAGGCTCGCCCGGGCGTTGATGCTCACCCGGGGTCCGAGTGTCACGGGGCCGTGGAGGAAGACATCCGCGGCGATGCTGCACCCGGGGCCGATGGAGACGGTGCGTCCGGGCTCGGCGAAGATGCGCGCCTCCGGGGCGATGAAGCACCCCTCCGCGATTTCCACCGTCTCCAGTTCGCGCAGCAGCGCCTGCACCTCGCGCTGCCATGCGTCCGCCCATTCGCGGTGGCGGGGCTTGAGGACGAAGTAGAGCCACGGCATCCAGGAGAGCCGGCGCTTGTGCTGCTCACGGCGAAGCGCGTCCAGGTCCACGCCCCTTCCCTATCATGCTCCGGTGGCCAGCCGGGCGGGTTCCCAGGTGAAGCGGCAGCGCTCGCGCTCCCGGGCAATGGCCTCCAAGTCTCCGGCCTCGGGCTCCAGGCGCGACACCATGTCGTTCGCCTCCCATGCGTAGGGCTGACCGTTGAGCAGGACGTGGCCGTCCACCACCGCCTGGGAGACCTCCAGGAGGGGCAGCTGCCCCAGGTCGCGCAGCAGCGCCTCGAAGCGCCCCTGCCGCGCCGGGTCGAGGAAACGGAAGCGCGAGCGCGCCAGCACCGCCAGGTGGAACCACATGGGACGGAAGGCCACGCCCGCCAGGACGAGGCGCCGGGCCATCACGAGCAGCATCTCCGTCGCCTCGCGCGCCAGGCCCAGGCCCGGCACGTCCTGGCCGGGGAGCCGCGAGCGCCCCTCGCTGAAGCGGGCGCGCGGGTGGCGCAGGCTGAGCCAGTTGACGAAGAGGAAGGGCTCCCCCGCCAGCACGCGGCGCTCCACGACACAGTCCACCAGCTGGTGCTCCTGGCCCGCGGCGCAGCCGTGCACCTCCATCCGGTCCCCCTCTCCCACGGAGCCCACCTCCACGCGCAGCCGGCTGTAGCCGAGCCGCTCCACGTAGGAGAGGATTCCGTAGCGGAAGAAGGCGTACTCGAGCGCCTGCGCCGTGTAGTAGCCGAGGATGCGCGGCTGGCGCGGGCCGCCGCTCAGGCCGAGGGCACCCTCCAGGTCCTCCTGGGTGATGGGCTCGTCCAGCGGCGTCGCGCCCTCGCGCGTCAGTGAGCGGGCGATGCGCCGATACCGCGCGCTCAGCGGGTCATAACGCGCCTTGATGCGGCGACGGCCCTGACCCGCGAGGACGAGCACGGTGCCCGCGAACACCTTCCACGCGTCGCGGTGATAGCCCCCGCCTGGAAGCCAGACGCTGGGGATGCCACGCAGGGCGCGCGCCAGGGCCCGGTCCCTGCGACGGGCGCCGTCCAGGGACAGGCCCACGCGGCCGAAGCGGTCTCCCGCGAGCACGTCGCTGCCCGCGATGACGAAGGCCACGTCCGGCCGGGGCATGCGCTCCAGGAGTCCGTCGAGCAGGGCCAGATACGTCCTGTCGTCCGTGTCCTCGGGGACGCGCGTCTCATCCACTTCGGGCGACAACGCGCCCCAGTCGCTACCGGACAGCGAGCCAATCCAGGCCCGCTTCTGTCCCGCCAGACACTCCGCCGTGCCATCCGGCGGGTGGGCATCCAGGTCGAGCACCACGGCCTGTCCGTCGAAGCCATCCGCGTGGAGGGCGGCGAGCGCTATCGCGATGTCATTCACCGCGCAGAAACCGCCGCCGCGCGCCGGACCGGCGTGGTGGAAGCCGCCCGCCATGTTCACCACCGGGCCCTTGCGCGCCACCGCGAGCCGCGCCGCGCCCAGCGTGCCGCCGCACACCCGCCGCAGGTTGGACAGCAGCGCGTCCACCGGCACGTCGGCGGGGTCGGTGGCGAAGATGCGCGCCAGCGTCTCCGGCTGGCCGAGCGACTCCAGGTAGGCGGCGTCATGCACGCGCGACAGCTCGGCGAGGCTCACCGGCTGCGGGTGGTGCACGTCCTGGGTGCGCAGCGCGCGGGCCTCCAGGAGATACCAGGTGGTGAAGTCCACGCCGCGCGGCTCGATGCCCGCGGAGGACTCGATGCCGGTGAGGGGCAGCCGGTAGGACTCGTCGTAGAAGGCGGGCACCGGCGCGCCGCCCCAACGCCATCGCGACAGCCAGTCCCGCAGGCTCATGGGCCCATGTCTCTCACGGCGCCAGGTCTG
This sequence comes from Myxococcus sp. CA005, assembly GCF_006518205.1. NCBI lineage: Bacteria > Pseudomonadati > Myxococcota > Myxococcia > Myxococcales > Myxococcaceae > Myxococcus > Myxococcus sp. CA005. The sequence goes on from NZ_SRLV01000038.1 coordinate 26,241, forward strand.
GGACCAGGGTCCCACAGGACGCCCAGGCACCACGGCAGCTTGGAGCTTCGCGCAGTGAACGGCGCCATGGGGTGGACGGCATGACGCGGCCCGCCGCGCGTCACTCCACCGGGCGCCGGGCCTCCGCGCGCAGCGCAGGGCTCCGCCGGCGGAGCGTCCGCGCACAGACCGCCATGAGCAGCGCCCACGCCAGTCCGGCCACCCAGCCGCCCAACACGTCCGTGGGGTAGTGCACGCCCAGGTAGACGCGCGTCAGCCCCACGAGGAACGACAGCAGCAGCGCCACGGTGAGGACGTAGAGCTTGAGTCGCTTGCGCTCGGCGAGCTGCGCCAGCAGTGCGCCCAGCGTGAGGTACACGGTGGCCGACAGCATGGCGTGCCCACTGGGGAAGCTCTGGCTGACCACCTCGGTGAGGTGCGGCACCACGGATGGCCGAGGCCGGGCGAAGAACTGCTTCAGCAAGACATTGAGGCCCGCGCCCCCCAGCGTCGCGCCCAGCACGAGCAGCAGCGTCCGGTAACGCCTCACCAGCAGGAGGAAGCCACACACCGCCAGGGTGGCGAGCGTCAGCACGGGAATGCCGCCCAGCGCCGTCACGTCCTCCGCCGTGCGCCGCAGCCACCAGGGTCCGCGAGGCTGCGCCGGGTCCTCGGGGTTGCGCAGCGCCAACAGCATGCGTTCATCGAGCTGCTGCGTCTCGCCCTCGGCCACCTCGTCCGACAGGGCGATGAAGCCCAGACAGCAGACCAGCACCAGCAACAGCAGCCCCAATGGCCGCGTCACCGCCACGTCCCATCCCGACATCCACTGCCAGAGCCTCCGCCACATGGCGGTGACTGTATGCACTCCGGCGTCCGGCGGGACGTCTCCCGCGCGGAGCGTTGGCTATCCGGGAAGACGGATGCGGTCGCTGCCCGCGCTGCCGAAGGCCGCGCCGAGGACGCAGAAGAAGTGCAGGACGAAGCCCGGGATGAAGAAGAACCAGTAGCCGGCCCCCACCATCAGGAACCACAGGACGGCGCGCAGGAACTGGCCTTTGTAGAGCTGTCCCAGGCCGGGAATGACCAAGGACAGCACCCCGGCGATGAGGAAGTTGAAGCGGCGCTCGCGGATGATGTCGGCCATGGCAGTCTCCAGTCCTGACCCCCATATAAAGGAGGGGCCGGGGCCGCGAAAGCCCTGGAGTGAACGGCCGGACGCTCGGACCACGAGCGGCACGGTCTCCCCGCGCCCGGCTGCTATCAGAGGGCCCCAAGGAGGCACTTCCATGGCCATTTCCACCATCGACCCGGCGACCGGCAAGACGCTGCGCACCTTCACGCCCCTCTCCGCCGAGGAACTGGAGGCGAAGCTCCAGACCGCCGCCGACACGTTCCGCACCTACCGCGAGACGACCTTCGCAGACCGCGTCACCTGGCTGCGGCGCGCGGCCGACCTGCTGGAGGCCGAGGCCGACCGCTACGGCCGCATCATGACGCAGGAGATGGGCAAGCCCATCGACGCCGCCAAGGCCGAGGCGAAGAAGTGCGCCACGGCCTGCCGCTACTACGTGGACAAGGGCGAGTCCCTCCTGCGCGACAGGCTCGTCGACATGGGCACCGGCCGCGCCTTCGTGCGCTACCAGCCCCTGGGGCCCGTGCTGGCCATCATGCCGTGGAACTTCCCCTTCTGGCAGGTGGTCCGCTTCGCCGCGCCCGCGCTGATGGCGGGGAACGTGGGCCTGCTCAAGCACGCCCACAACGTGCCCCAGTGCGCACTGGCCCTGGAGGAACTCTTCCTTCAGGCGGGCTTCCCACGCGGCGCCTTCCAGACGCTGCTCATCGAGACAGCCGACGTCCATCGCGTCATCGAGGACCGCCGCGTGCGCGCGGTGACGCTCACCGGCAGCGAGGGCGCGGGCCGAGCCGTGGGCGCCGCCGCGGGCAAGGCCATCAAGAAGGTGGTGCTGGAGCTGGGCGGCAGTGACCCGTTCATCGTCATGCCCAGCGCGGACATGGAGAAGGCGGTGGAGACGGCGGTGTCCGCGCGCCTCATCAACAACGGCCAGTCCTGCATCGCCGCCAAGCGCTTCATCGTCGCCGACGCCATCTACCCCGAGTTCGAGCGCCGCTTCGTGGAGCGGATGAAGCGCGTCACGGTGGGCGACCCCATGGATGCGAAGACGGACCTGGGTCCCCTGGCGACGCGCGGCATCCTCGACGGGCTCCATGCCCAGGTGGAGGCGAGCGTGAAGGCCGGCGCGAGGCTGCTCCTGGGCGGCAAGCCCCTGGAGGGTCCGGGGAACTTCTACCCGGCCACCGTCCTGGCCGAGCCCCCGCCCCAGGCCCCCGCCTTCCACGACGAGCTCTTCGGCCCCGTGGCCACGCTGCTGCGCGCGCGTGACGTGGACCACGCCCTGGAGCTGGCCAACGCGACGCCGTTCGGCCTGGGCGCCAGCGTGTGGACACAAGACGAAGCCGAGCAGCGGCGTTTCATCGACGGCATCGACGCGGGCATGGTGTTCGTCAACGCGCTTGTGGCATCGGACGCCAGGCTTCCGTTTGGCGGCGTGAAGCACTCCGGCCACGGGCGCGAGTTGGCGGACGTGGGCATCCACGAGTTCGTCAACATCAAGTCCGTCCGCATCGCCGCGGCGGAGGAGACGAAGCAGCAGCCTCCGCCCCGCGGCACCATCAGCGAGTAGACGGCCCTTCAGCGGAACGGCCGGGGCGTTGCCTCACCGCGCCCCACTCGCATGAGCCGCCCCTGACGGAAGCGCAGATCCGCGAGAACGCGCCGTTTTGCATGATATGCAACCATTGCATGGAGATCTTCCGTCTCGCGGATACTGTTGAGTTGAATAACGCATGGCTTGTCGGCCTGAGCGTGACACTGATGCTGCTCGCGCTCTGGGCCCTTCTGGTGGCCTCCAGTGCGCTGCTGTATCAGGGCATCCGGCTGGTGGGCCTGAAGGTGCTGGAGCAGGCGGCAGACGCCCTTCGCAAGCGCGCCCGGCTGAGCGCCGCCCTCCTGTCCTTCGTGGTGGTGGTCGCCGGCATCGCGGTGCTGGGCTTTTCCCTGTGGGCGAAGAAAGACCTGGCCCCCCACTTCAATGCCTTGCTTGGGGGGGTGACAGCGGAAGGGCTGGCGGATGTGGGGCGCGGAGCAGGGCTGCTGGTGCTGTTGATGGCGGCCTTCCTGGCGCTGGAACGCGCGGCGAGCCAGCTCCTGGTGCGGGTCGAACGCAGGTTGAACGAATGGCAGTTGCCCCCGGAGCACAGGGCACATGCCCAGAAGGCGATGGAGCAGGGGCCCGGCTTCATCAAGCTGCTGCTGGCCTACTTCGCGGTGGGCCTGGCGCTCGCCTCGCTGCAACTCCCGGCCGTGCTCGACTGGCTCATTGGCACCACCCTCTTCGTGCTGCTGGCCATCAGCGGCGGGCGGCTGGCGGTGTCCCTGCTGCACCTGGCGTCAGAGCGGCTGGTCGGGACCTGGGCGGCGAAGAGCACGGCCACGAAGTACGAGGAGTACTTCCTGGCCCTCGGCCGGCTGCTCCCGGTGGGGCAGAAGAGCCTGGAGGCCATCGTCTACATCTCGGTGGCGACGCTCGTCATCCGCCGGTTCCAGGGCCTGGAGTTCTTTGCGCCCTACGGGCCGGTGCTCATCCGCGTCATCGCCCTGTTCTTCGCCGCCAGCGTCGTCGTGGAGTTCGTCCGGCTGCTCATCGCGCGGGCATTCAAGGTGGACGGCTCCAACCTGGATGACGCGGCCCGGCGGCGCAACACCTTCGTCTCCCTCATCCAAAGCGCATCCAAGTACCTGGTCTACTTCCTGGTGGGGATGATGGTGCTCAGCGACCTTGGCGTGGACCCCACCCCCATCCTCGCTGGCGCCGGCATCGTCGGCCTCACCGTGGGTCTGGGCTCGCAGGCCATCGTCACGGACATGGTCAACGGCGTCTTCCTGCTCTTCGAGGACCAGATACTGAACGGTGACTACATCCGCATCAACGATACAGAGGGCGTGGTGGAGGAGATAACGCCTCGCATCACCCGCATTCGCGACCGCTTCGGGCGCCTTCACATCCTCCGCAATGGCGAGGTCAAGAATGTCATCAACTACAGCCGCGGCTGGACGCTGGCCATCGTGGACATGGCCGTGGCCTACGAAAGCGACCTGAAGAAGGTGATGGATGTGATTCGCCAGGTGTGCGAGCAGGTGCCCATGCTGTCGCAGGGGAAGGTGTCCGAAATCCCCAAGCTTCTGGGTATCGAGAGCATGGACGAGAGCTGGATGACCATGCGCATCGAAGCCAAGGTGCAGCCAGGGACACACTTCGACGTGAAGCGGCTTCTCAACCGGCTGCTGATCGAGGCCTTCACCGCCAATGGCCTGGAATTCCCCTACCCCAAGGGGGTGGAATACGAGGGGGGCCCGTTGCTTCCCGCCACCTCCGAGGCACCGCAGGAGGAGCCCCAGGCGCTCGCCGCCTCACACCGGTAACGATAGAGGTGCCTCCCCAGGATTCGAGTTGCTTCGTCTTCAGCTGCAATCCCTCTCACCCCATGGAGTCCGTCCCATGAAGAAGGCTTTCCTCATCGCCCTGTCCCTATCCCTGCCCGCGTTCGCCTCGTCCGACTTCGATTCGGAGGACCTGTCGGTGGACGTGGACCCGGAGGAGCTCGTGAGCCAGGAGGCCGCCGACGCCAGCCGACCGCCGCTGCTCCAGTTCTGCTGGAACCTCCACTACACGTCGTGCTCCGGCCCGGGTACGACGCAGCAGTGTACGGATGGCATCTGGTCCGACTACGTCTGCACCTGCCGCACCCTGGGCACGCGCAACGTCTGGGTCTGCCCCGAGGTCCGCTGAGTGCCGGGGGCGAGGACTGGGCCTGACATTCCCGCCCCTGTCGCAGTCCATCCTCACACCTGATTCTCGCATCCGGCACGGGTCCATCCGCGAGGCAATGCTCATGACCTGCGTCGCCACCGGGGCCGACCGTCCCCCTCGCCAACCGCGAACCGCGTCCCACGTGGACGCGCTGGACAGCCCCCCGGCGTGGCCCACGCCCCAACGCCAAACTTCTACCGCGTCCGCGTCCGGCCACCACCGCCGGGCGCGGCGTGAACCTCCTCCAGCGCCTGCGCCACCGCTTCCACTTCCGCACCGAGCTGCTCCACGCTCTGCCGCAGCCCCAGCCCGGCGATGTCCTCTCCCACAGTGTCCGCCGAGCGCACCCGCAGCACCTGCGCGTAGAGGCTCTCCAGGGTGTAGTAGAGGCGCATGTGCTCCGCCTCGAGCCGCGCCGCCGCGATGGCCAGCTCCGCGCGCTGACGCCGCTGCGACTCCAGCGCGGCCAGCGCTCCGGCCAGCCGCTCCCGAACCACCGCGTCCTCTTCCGAAGCCACCCGCGCGGCCAGCGCGTCCCGCTCGGCGTCCAGCCGCTGGGTCTCAGCGGGTGGCGCCAGCGCCCGCAGCTCCCGCTCACGGCGCACCAGTGCATGACAGCCCTGTCGCAGGGCCTCCACCGTGCGCTCCGGCGCATGCACCAGTTCGCGCAGCACCGCGGGCCCCTCGCCCAGGGCCTCCATCAGCCGGGCGCAGAGGGCGTCCACCTTCGCCACCCGGGCGTCCGCCTCCCCCTCCGAGACACCCACGGGCTCCCGCTCCGGCACTCCAGCGTCGCGCGCGCGGCCCTCGTCACGCCGAGGACGCTCCAGGTGCTTCAGCGAGGCCAGGAAGAAGCCCAGGGCCACGAAGACCAGCCACCACAGCCGGCGGGGCTGTGCCAGGGCAATCAACACGCACGTTATCGACGCGGTGACGTAGGCGGCGCCCCGCGCGGGGTTGCGAGAGCGGTTGGACAGCACCTCCCGTTCGGCGCGGCGTGCGGCGCGCTTCGCCTCCCGCCGCCACTGCTTCTCCCACTTCCGGCGAATCTTCCGGGGCGGCATCTGCCCGGTGCGGCGCACCCAGGCCTCCACCGCCGCGTCCTCACGCGCACGGCCCTCCGAAAGCGCGTCTTCCAACCTGAGCAGGCGTTCATGTTGGATGCGGGAAGGTGGGGAAACCGGAGGCTGGGAACGTCCACGAGGCACGAGGTGACGATAACGACGACACGCCCCCTCAGGGAGGGGAAGCGCACCATTCGTCGCCTGCTGCATATGCACGGTGCAACAAGCGGAAATGCTCAACCGTTTGCATTCGCCCTGGGAAACTCCGTAGAGAATGTGCGCTGGCGGGGGGCGAAAAAGGGGGCAGGTGCCGTGGAGTTACCGGAGGCGAAGGGGGAGAGCGCCGGGTGGGAACCCGAGACCATCCGCGCCCTGCGAGGTGAGCAGAGCCGCGCGGCGTTTGCTCGCCTGCTGGGCGTCACCCCTCTCACCGTCTACCGCTGGGAGCTGCCGAGCGAAGCCCCCCAGGCCCGCCGTCCACGAGGCCGCGTGGCCGTGGCGCTCCGCCAGCTCGCCGCGCGAGGCGGGGCCCCCACGCCCGTCGTCTCCGCGCCCCGGCGGCAGGAGCTGCATCCCGAGGAGCTGGCCCGCATCCTCCCCAGCGTCACCCACCTGACGCGGGCCGAGTGGCGAGCCGCCGAAGAGGAGCTGCTGTCACTGCTGGCGTCGGGCCTGCTGCGCACCCCGGGCGCGCGGGCCATGGCCGCGGTGGGACTTGCCTATCTCCAGCGCTGGGGCCGCGAGGACAGCCGGGGCGCCTTCACCACGCTGCTGCCCCACCTGGCGTTCGCGGACGCCGGCATCTTTCCCGAAGAGGTGGAGCTGCGCGTGCTCGCCATGGCGGCCAACCTCTACGCGTCACCGGACGGGAAGCTGTTCGACGCGAACAAGTCCGCCGCGTACGTGGCGCGCGCGGAAGCGCTGCTGGCCAACCACGACGACCCGGAGGTGCGCTGCCAACTGCGCATGGCCGAGGTCGCCTGCGGCTTCTACCTGGGCGAGGCGGAGCGCATCACCCACGGGTCCGGACGGCTGGAGGATGCGCTCGTGAGGGTGAAGGACCCGGCCCTGCGACTGCTCGCCGAGGACGCCAGCGCCCACGAGGCGGCCCTGCGCGGCGAGGCCACCCTGGCCACGCGCCGCTTCCGCGAGGTGGCGCAGGGCGCGGCGCGGATGGGCTACGCCTTCCTGGAGGCGCGCAACCTGGCCTTCCTGGCTCAACGCCGGTTGGACGAGGCCTGCGAGCCGTCCGAGGCGCTGCAGATGGTGCGCCGCGCGCGGGAGGCCGCGTATGGCGGGCGAATGGTGCGCGGCTTCTCCTTCATCTTCGCCGCGCGCGCGGAGGCCGAGGCCCTGCTGCGGCTGGCGCGCTTCGCGGAAGCCGAGGCCGTGCTGGATGAAGCGGACGCGGTGGTGGAGGAGCTGCGCTGGACGCCGCTGTACCTGACGGTGACGCGCGCGCGGCTGTACCTGCTCAGCGGGCGCTACCCGGGACTGCGCAAGCTGGCGCGGCAGCTGACGGCCTACGACGGCACCATCCAGCGGGCCCTCACCGGGGCCTATGCCCAGTTCGCGGAGTCGCTGGCCGACCTCGCCGAGGGCAACACGCATCGCGCGGCGGAGGGCTTCGCCGCGGCCGGGCAGCGCACCATGGAGCTGGGCGGCTGGCCCTACCTGCGCCGCGAATGCCTGCTGTACGAGACGTATGCGCGCGTCTACGCCTGCCAGCGCGACGAGGGCCTGGTGCTGCTGCGGCGGGCGCGCGCCTTCCTGGAGCGCATGCCATCCGCGTGGCACTCCGCCCTGCTCCACCGCTTCGAGGCCCTGCTGCACGTCCTGGACGGGCGCACCGCCGAGGCCCGGTCGCTGCTGGAGGCCGCGCTGGGCACCTTCAGCCTCACCGGCGACCTGTGCATGGCCGTCTACACGCGCCACCTGCTCGCGTTGCTGGCGCGGATGGAGGGCGACCCCGCCGCCGGTGAGCTGCTGGCCGCCAGCGAGGCGGAGCTGCACCGCGTGGGCATGGTGGTGCACCCGCAGCACTTCGTGCACTACGTCGCCCGCGAGCCCCACGCCACCGCCCGCGAAGCCGAGGGCGCCCCCCGCCTGGGCGCGGAGGCCCTGGTGGTGCCCTTCGAGCGGCTGTCGGTGCGCGGTATGGGCGCGCCCCTCATCCAGCGCGAGCTGCTGGCCGTGGTGGAGGGGCTCTTCCCCCACTGCGCGCCCCGGCTGGAGGAGCTGGACTCGCAGGGCCGCGCCACGCCGCTGGGCGGCGACACCACCGTGCCCGCCACCGAGGCCGTGGAGTTCGGGGATGGCTGTGGCCGGCGGCTCCGCCTGGGTGTCGCGGGCCACCTGCCTCCGGACGGCCGCGCGCTGCTGACGGCGCTGTCCCGGCTGGGCGGCTTCGCGCTGGAGGTCGCCACCCTGCGCGGCTTCGCCCAGGTGGACGTGTCCGCGCTCGCCAGTGATGACACGGACGTGCGGGACGCGGACGTGCCGGGCTTCATCGCCGCCTCGTCCGCCATGCGGCGGCTTCGCTCGGAGCTGGCGAGCCTGTCCTCCAGCCGCGCCACCGTCATCGTCACCGGCGAGTCCGGCTCCGGCAAGGAGGTGGTGGCGCGGGCGCTGCACGCCTTGTCCGCGCGCTCGCAGCGGCCTTACGTGGCCTTCAACTGCGCCGCGGTGCCCCGGGACCTCTTCGAAGGGCAGCTCTTCGGCTACCGGCGCGGCGCATACACCGGCGCGGCCACGGACCACCCCGGCGTCATCCGCGCCGCGCACGGCGGCACGCTCTTCCTGGACGAGATTGGCGAGCTCCCCCTGGAGGTGCAGCCCAAGCTGCTGCGCTTCCTGGAGAACGGCGAAGTCTTCCCGCTGGGAGAGATGCGGCCAGTGGAGGTGGACGTCCGGGTGGTGGCGGCCACGCACCGGGATTTGGGCCAGCTCGTGCGGGAGGGCCGCTTCCGCGAGGACCTCTATTACCGCCTCCAGGTGGTGCCGGTGCGCGTGCCCCCGCTGCGCGAGCGGCGCGAGGACGTGGTGGCGCTGGCCCGGCACTTCGTCCGGCAGCTCACGCCCGAGGGCATGGAGCCGCCGCAACTGGGGCCGGATGCCATCGCCGCGCTGATGTCACACCCGTGGCCCGGCAACGTGCGCGAGCTGCGCAACGTGATTGAGCGGTCCATGGCCTACGGGCCGTTCCCCGCGGTGCTGGGCGCGGAGCAGATGCGCATCGCGGGCTGAAGCCAGAGGAGTGGCCTCAGCCCGCGATGCGCTCCACCCTGTTTCCCCACACCCCTGTGGGAAGCGGCTCCAGAGGTGCGTGCGTCCACGCCTCTGGAAGAACACACCCACGGGTCGAAGAGGGGGGAAACTCCAACCCGGGGTGCCGAGACCACCGAAGCGGCCTCATGCGAAAGATGTGTGTCTCCAGCGCCCACCGCGGCACCGGATGCACTGTGGGAGGTGTTAAGCACCCGGCGTGCCAGTGCCCGGGAGGCGGATTGACTCAAATGGAAATCATCCGCGCGCCCGGACAGGGGGCGGGCATATCCAATGGATGCAGGGCAGCATCCATCTGAATCATTCCGGATACACTGGATGTCCAGCCGGCCCGACAGCCGAGCAGCCGCGCTGATGGCCGGGGTGAGCACCCAAGAGACGTGTGGGACAGCGGCGGGGGGTGGAAGTGGGTTAAGGGGGAGCGTGATGACCCACGCTGCCTCGTCCCGCCGGTTCCAGGCCTTCAGCCTGGGGGTGCTTGCCTTCACGCTGGTCGTGATTCTGTGGGGCGCCTTCGTGCGCGCCACGGGCTCGGGTGCCGGCTGTGGAGACCACTGGCCGGTGTGCAACGGCGAGGTCATCCCCCGGGCCCCCAGCGTCCAGACGCTCATCGAATACACGCACCGGCTGACGAGCGGCCTGGCGATGATTCTGGCGGTGGCGCTCTACGTCTGGGCCCGGAAGGGGCACGCCAAGGGCCACCCGGTGCGGAGCGCGGCGGCCTGGGCCCTGTTCTTCATGATGACGGAGGCGCTCGTCGGCGCGGGCATCGTGCTGCTGAAGTACGTGGCGGACAACGCCTCCGTGGGCCGGGCCCTGTGGATGGGCGTGCACCTGGTGAACACCTTCCTGCTGGTGGGTGCGCAGACGCTGGTCATCTGGTTCTCCCGGGGACGCGCCCCCCTGAGCCTGCGGGGACAGGGGCTGCCGGGCGCGCTGATGGGCCTGAGCATCCTGGGGCTGTTGGTGCTGGGCGTGAGTGGCGCCATCGCGGCGCTGGGGGACACCCTGTTCCCGTCCACCACGCTGGCGGAGGGCTTGCGCCAGGATATTTCGGAGACGGCACACATCCTCATCAAGCTGCGGGTGCTGCACCCGCTGCTGGCGGTGAGCGTGGGCGCGTTCCTGGTGCTGGCGTCGCGGTGGGTGGCGCGGGTGCGGCCATCGGAGGACGTGCGACGCGCGGCGTCCGCCATCACCGTGCTCTACGCGGTGCAGTTGGGCGCGGGCGTCACCAACCTGCTGCTGCTGGCGCCGGTGTGGATGCAGTTGGTGCACCTGCTGCTGGCGGACTTCGTGTGGATGGCGGTCGTGGTGCTGTGCGCGGCGGGCCTGGCGGCGGATGCGCCCAGGGTGGTGGCTGAAGCCTCGCCCGCTTCGAGCGCCGAGCCCGTCTGACGGCGTTCGCCGTTATCGGACGCAAGGACGGAGGGCGGCGCCCCGCCCCGAAGTACTCAGCCAGGGTGATACGCGCAGGGTGACGAACCCGATACATGTGGCAGTCATGTCCAATCGGAACACCCGTCTTTCCCTTGCGTACGCGCTCGCGGCACTTGCACTGGGATGCTCCAGCAGCGCCACCGGCATCTCCAGCCGTCGCGACATGGCCCCTCAAGACGCGTACGCTCAAGCCGCCTGTCTGGACAGCGCGACATGTTGCATTCAGCGATTCGGCCCGGATGCGTGTGGCCTCTCCGCCACCGAAGCCGCTGTGCTCATGGCAGGCTCCCAGGTCGCGGCGGAGGCCGACGCGCCGGACGTCGATGACGCCCACAACACCAACCTGCCCGAGTGGAAGCGCCGCTGCATCGCGACCTACTGCGAGTGCAAGGACGACGACTGGCAGGGCTCCTGCTACGCCTGCTTCCGCTACTGCGAGGGCCAGCAGGAATGGCCCATCAACAAGTGCCGCCCCCGCCGGGGCAAGAGGTAACAGGGCATGGCGGATGAACTTGAGTGGGAGCCCGTACGAGCCCTCGCGCGGCGCGTGCGGGAGGGTGAACGCCTGACGCTCACGGCGGAGGTGAGGGAAATGCTGGAACGCACCGCGCCGGAGGTAGGCATCGGCAAAGCCGACGCGGCAGCAGCCCTTGCCACGGCTGAAAAGGCCGAGGCCCTTCTGCTGGAATGCGCGCGCCGCATCAAGGAAGGCTCCGACCGCATTGTCGACGCGCTTTACCGCGCCAAGCGCCACCGAAAGGCCGGGGACTTCGACAGCGCCCGCCAGGAAATGCGGGAGGTGCTCGCCATTGAAGTGGTGCCGCTCTATCGCGAAATCGCAGAGGGTCAGCTCGAAGACATGGCAGAGGAGCCGTAACAACGCCAAGAGCGCGACGACTGGCGTGCGGCAGTTCGCGTTACGGCTCGTCGAGAGCGTCCAACTGGACCTGCAGCTCGCGGTAGAACGGAACGACCTCAACATCAAGGAGGTCCAGGAGAGGCTCGCGTGCCCCATCAAGGTCGCCCGCCTCCTGGAGCCTATTCGGCTCGACGAGGGCACGCGACAGGCGCCGTGCGTCTACGCGTCTACGCTTCGCGAGCAACTCGAGCAACTCGGCGGCACTCGCAACGCCTTGGCTCGCCTAGGCGGCCTCCTCCGGCGAGATGCCCACCTCGAATGAGGCGTAGCGCAGGAGTCCGCGCGTTCCATCACAAAGCACCAACAGCGCCCCACGTTCTGTGACGCAGCTATTCAGTTCCCCGATTTGCTCCCCAAAGAGATGCGCAACGGCGGAAGAGGAGAAGGGAAGGTTGGACAGGGCAAGTGTCCTGAACAGCCCTGCCGTCGGCAGCGCGTCCCGCATATTGGGGGCTATCCCGAAGCATTCAGCTTCGAGTGGCCCGCTGTGACGATCCTCAGGAGCTGCGGAGGGCCCAGCGACCTACGCCGCGCCGAAACCGGCCTTCTCCACCGTCTTCCGTGGCTACGCGTGCGGCATGTCGATGGCGATCGTGACGTGCCTCGCATCGTCGGGGCTGAGCTCGATTCGTCAAAGGAGAGCGCCGACCAGCGCGCCCCCCTCCGTGCGCAAGGGGGGAAGGTCCCGTACATTCCTACGCCACAGCTTGCCAACGAGCACAGGCCCTGATGGCTCTCGCGGTTCCAGGCGCTGACGTCCCAGCCGAGGAAGAGGCCGTTCAATGCGTGCGCTCTGAAGCTGCTACTTGAGCGACCACACCTTCTTGAGGGTGTCGATGGCCTCGGTCTGGCGGCGCGCCACGACGTCAGGCGTCCAAGCGGACTCCTTCAGCACCTGCGAGGTGAGTGCGAACGTGCTCACCCCCTTCTTAGAGGTGAAGTACCGCTTCTTCTTCTCGCCGAAGTCCCAGTTGCTCGCCTCGGAGTTCTTACGGCGAGGCAGCAGGAGCAAGTTTCCGATGCGATGCGTCCACGCCCGATCTTCGGGCCTAGGGAAATTCGTCAACCACTCACTCTTGTCACGCGGGTTCTGCGGAAGCACATGCTCGACGGTGATCGTGTCGACGTCGTACTTCGCGCCCTTGTCGCCCAGGGCTCGGTCAAGCCGGAGAAGGACGTACACGCGCACCTTCTGCTCGAGGTAGACCTCGCCATCGAGCGCGTCCACGAGTTGCTTCTCTTCGTCGGTGGAGAGAAGGAGCGGGCCCCCCGCGTCAATGGCTGTCCCATTCTCGATGGCCTCAAGAACGTTCGCGTACCTGTGGATGCGCTCGTTCACGTTGGAGCGCTTGATGAGCAGGAACGCGGCGAGACGCTCAAGCGCCTCGAGGTGGCGTAGCACCTTCGTGGCGTCAGCGCTCAACTGCATGACGCGGATCGCAGGAGGAACCCAGTCCTCGTTGTCGAGGCGATTGAGCCACTCAAGCAGCTCCTCGATCTTCGCCTGCGTCGCGTCATCGGATTGGCCATCCCAACTGCACCGACGGATCTGGTCGTACGCCCAAGCGCCAGCGACGATGACGTCGTCCACGAGCTTCCTGGGCTCGGGCGCCTTGTCTACGACGTACTTTCGGAACTCGGCGAGGACGGTCCCCTCGAGCTTCGCCCGACGATGAATCATTCGGAGGTGCCCGAAGAGATCCTTGAACGCGTCGCGCCCAATCTCTTCTTCGACCTCTTCCCACTTCGTGGCGTAGGCCTTCTGCAAGGCCTCGCCGTCAATCTTCCCAACGATGTCGGCCTTGAGGATGTCGGCGTGCGAGAGGTCGAGGCCGCGATCGTTCAGCACCGAGAAGATGCGATACGCCGAGTCGGCGTCGGGCGTCGACACCACGACCAGATAGCAGCGCCGCACGAGATAGCTCGCCAAGCGCTGTCGGCGCTCAACGGGCAGCGCGTCCAGTTCGCGCAAGAACAACAGCGCGTTCTCCCGAATACGTTGCTGCGCATCGGGGATTTCGCGCGTCAGCGCCTTCAGCTTCGCTGGCCCATCGACGGCCTGGACGAACTCCCTGAAGAACTCGGCGTCGCGGTCGCGCAGCCGGAGACGGTACTGGTCCGGCGTACCTTCCACGAGGCTTCCCGGTTGGTACAGATACTTGGTCAGGTCGCTGCCGAACGCAGCCCCCGTCGACGCACGCAGTGCCGCGAGGAGGATCGTCAGCGTGGTGAGGCGCTGCTGGCCGTCGATCACCTCCGCCTCGGGCCACGCGTCGTCCTTTACGAGAACAATGCTCCCGAGAAAGTACGGGGGGAGCTCGTCAACTTTGGTCGAGCCGCCGCCCATGAACGCCAACAGGTCGGAGAGGAGTTCCTGAGCATTCTCGAGCTTCCAGGCGTACGGCCGCTGGTAGTGCGGCACTCGCAAGACAAAGTCGTCGCAGAACACCTTTTGAATCGGTCGCTGCTCACCCTTGATGTCCATGTGTGCCATTCCCGCAACGGTATCACGCCCCGTGCGGTCAACCCCTACGATTCCGGCTGTCCTGACTCGAAACGAAGTCACCCTTCCTCTTGTGCTGGTGGCCTTCCCTGAATAGCCATTGCGTCCGGACCTCACGCCAGCACGCAAAGGGGTAGCGCGGTTTGATAGGGAAGCCCTCTCACGCCGCCCTGCGGTGCTCACTTTCAATCATGATGCGCAGTGGCATACTGCGACGAGGAGTTGAAAAGGCGTTTCCCCGCGTTGGGCTCCGCTAATCTGCGTCGAATGAGGAGCCTCCACCTCCCATTGAGAGCTGCATGCATGTCACTGCTGGTTGCCACTATCGGGTGCGGCTCAGCCACAGGAGGCGCCGCTGGCGTGAAGCCTTCGGCGAGATGGGTGGGGCCCGCCGTCCCGAGTCCAGCAGGCGGAACCGTCCGAACGACCATCTACTACGGGCCCTGGTCGTGCAGCGTCTCGCTTCGGGCACGATGTGAGCGCCGGTGCGTCGCGGAAGGGCATGCCCCCTTGCTGGGATGTATCTGGCTCGCGGACATCAAAGGCGACTGGCATGGTCGCTTCATGGCGCTGCCAGCTGCGGCCGGCGGGAGGCTGGCGATTACCCACTGCTGCTGCGATTACCCGACGGTCAGCGACCTCCAGCAGCGCCGCCGCACATGGAATAACGCGCGTGACGGCTACCGCGAAACGTGGAGCAACGAGTTTGGTGCATGGCCGCAGTCCGAAGGACGGAACTGGCCAGGCCATCACATTTTCGACCTGTTCCACGGGGGGCACCCGACGTCGCCAGACAACGTACTGCCAGTGCCTCCGCTCGTGCATGACACCTTCAACGGAGCTTACCCGGCTTGCTATAGCCGCGGTGGCCGGTGGAGCACTGTGGGGCCCGACAGGCCCTACGTGGATTGACCATGGCCATCGAATCCCTGCTGACGGAAATCTCGCGTGCGCATTTCCCACATCCCCCTGTGACGGCAGCGAGGATAGCGGCCTTCGAGGCGCAGATGGGCTGGCGCCTGGACGACGACCTGCGCGCCTTCTACCTGCACTGTGATGGAGCGGAGTTGTTCAGAAGGCTTCCTGACGCGAACTACAGCATCCTCTCGTTGGAGGGGATCGCAGCAGCGACTCCCAGATTGCGCCAGCGTGCACAGGGAGCGAGTGAGACCGCGTCTTTGTATCCACTCGTGGACTGCCAGGACTCCGACTTCGTCCTCGTGAACGTGGCGAACACTGGCGGCCCGTACCCGCTATTCGATGCCTATCACGAGACGTACCCCCGTGAAGTTCGGAAGATCGCTGACTCATTCAGCGACTTTCTTGAGCGTGCTCTCGCGAGCGGAGACGAATTCTTCTGGCTCGACGAGCAAGACTAACGCGTCGAACGCACCGCAGTGCCCAACCGAAGCCCTCGAGGCACCACCACACGCTCCACGGCGTCGAACAGGCCACTGGCGAGCAGTGCCAGCGCGGCTGCGGGAATCGCTCCCTCCAAGATGAGCCGCACGTCATCCAACCGGATGCCCGTGAGAATCGGCTGACCGTAGCCCCCTGCCCCCACCAGCGCGCCCAGCGTGGCAGTGCCCACGTTGATGACCGCGGCCGTCTGGATGCCCGCGAGGATGGACGGCGCCGCCATGGGCAATTCGATGCGCCACAGCCGCGCCAGCGCGGGCAGGCCCAGCGCCTCCGCGGACTCGCGAACCTCGGGAGGGATTCCCGCGAGCCCGGCCGCTGTGTTCCGGACAATGGGCAACAGGCTGTAGAGGAACAGCGCGGCAATCGCCGGACGTGAGCCGATTCCCAGCAGCGGAATCATCACCACCAGCAGCGCCAGCGACGGCACCGTCTGGATGACCCCCGTCAGCCCCAGCACACCGCGCCCCAGCCGAGGCCGTCGCGCGGCCAGCACGCCCAAGGGCACCGCGAGCGCCATCGCCGCCAGCAGCGACACCCCCACCAGGAACAGGTGCTCACGCGTCCGCTTCCACACGCGAGAAGCCAGCCCGTCCCCGCGCACTTCCGAAGTGACCCCCAGCGCCGTGGCGAGGAAACCCGACGCCACGCGGCCCTCCGACACGCGCTCCAGCCGGGCCAGCGCGTTGAGCTTCACCATGTCCGCCTCGGACACGTGGCCTTCCAGACGCAGCATCGCGGCCAGGGCCTCGGGCGCCCGCGCCTCCAGGTCGTCGCGATACAGCAGCACCGCGTCATACGCGGGGAAGTGGCGCAGGTCGTCCTCCAGCACACGCAACCCATAGGCCTCAATCTCCGCATCAGTGGAGTACAGGTCCGTGAGCTGGAGCGACCCGCTCTCCATGCCCCGGTACGCCAAATCATGGTCCAGCCCGCGCACGTCCCGCTGCGGCAGCCGGTAGCTGTCTCGCAAGGCGGGCCAGCCATCCGCGCGGTCCATGAACTCATTGCTGAAACCGAAGCGCAGCGAAGGATGGGCACGCAAATCAGAGATGCGGCGAATGCCCAGCCGCTCGGCCTCCGCTTCCTTCATGCCCAGTGCATACGTGTTGTTGAAGCCCAGCGGCTCGCTCATCCGAAGCCCAGACTCAGCCAGGGCCGCACGCAGCGCCGCGTCGTCCGGCAGGTGGCGCCCGGACAGCAACTCCTGTCGCAACGTGCCCGTGTACTCGGGGTACACGTCGAGTTCGCCCCGGCGCAGCGCCTCCCAGAGCACGGCGGTACCGCCCAACTCCCGCCGATGCGTGACCCGCGCACCGGTGCTCCGCGCGAGCTGCGTCACCGCTTCACCCAAGATGACGGACTCGGTGAACTTCTTGGAGCCCACGCGCACCTGGGGCACGCCATCCCCAGACGAGGACGCCCCGCCACACGCCCCCACGAGCAGCAACACCAGGAGCCACCCCCTCACGCCGCGCCTCCCAGCCCACCGCCAGGCAGAGGCCGCTGCGCCTGGATGAACCGGGTGACGAAGTCATCCGCGGGCCGTGCCTCCAAATCCGCGAGCCGCCCCTGCTGCACCACGCGTCCCTCTCGCATGAGCAGGATGCTGTCCCCCAGGAAGCCCGCCTCCGCCAGGTCATGCGTCACCAGCACCACCGTCTTGCGCAGCCTGGCGAAGATGCCGCGCAGGTCACCTTGCAGCTCGTGACGGACCAGCGGATCCAACGCGCCCAGGGGCTCGTCCAGCAGCAACACGTCCGGGTCCAACATCAACGCGCGCATCAGCGCCACCCGCTGACGCTGACCACCGGAGAGCTGCGAGGGATAACGCGCCAGCGCGTCCGTGGGAAAGCGCGTCAACTCCACCAATGCCTCCAGCCGCTCGCGCGTCTTCGCCGCGGGCCAGCGCAGGTGGCTCGCCATGAGGGTGACGTTCTCCTCGCCCGTGAGATGCGGAAAGAGGCCGCCACCCTGGAGCGCGTACCCCACGCGATGGCGCACCGCGAGCAACGCATCGCCTCCCGTGGGCAGCGGCTTGCCATCGAAGAGGACGCGCCCGGTGTCACACGGCAGCAACCCATTGAGCAGGCGCAGCAGTGTTGACTTGCCACAGCCGCTCGGCCCCAGCAGCACCGTGGTGCGTCCTGTCGGCAGGCTCAAGCTGAGCGGATGCAAGGCCTGCGTGGCCCCGTAGCATTTGGAGACGTCCTGAAGCTCGTACACGAGATGTCGTCCTTCGCAGCATCAAGGCAGGGTGAACGCGCCGTTGCAGACGGCGGGATACGGAGGCTCGGAGGCCCGGTGGCTGCACGCGGCGAAGAGCGCTCGGCCCTCCCACGTCACGGCCGCGGCCCACACGAGCAGCGGCCCCTCGGAAGAAGGCACCGTGAAGCGCGCGCATCGCGTGTCCAGGTTCTCCAGTCGGCAGGGCACTTCCTCGACGGGCCCCGCTCCCGGCAGCGCGTCCACCAACTCCGCCACGCTCTGCGAGCGCCAGCGCTCCGTTACCTGGGATTGGGCCGGTTCGTAGAGGCTCCACAACAGCGATGCCCCCTCGCAGCGAATGCGTCCCGCGCGCGCCGTGGACGCAGCGAGCAGACATCCATCCGGTACTGCCAGGGCCCGCCATGGCAGGCGCGGCGGAACGAGCAGCGCCTCGCGTCCCAGCGTCTCGCCCTCGGGGCTGCCATTCGAGGCGAGGGACTCGAGCAACTCCAAGCAGCGCGCCAGCAGGGGCCGCACGGGAGCCTGGACCACGCACCCGAGCTGCCGCACCCGCCCCAGTGTCCCGGTGATAGCGGATGCATACCCGGCGGCGCGACAGTCCTCCGCCTCGCACGCCTCGACCCGGACCGAGGGCCACGGACTTCCCGCCAGCGGCAGCGCTTCCTCCACCACCGTGGCACCGGGCCCCAACCGTTCGGTGATTCGGGCCTGGGCATCCTTCAGTGCCTGCTCGGGCGTCAGGTCCTCCCGCTCGGTCAACCACACCGTCACGCCATCGCAGCGGTACAGCCGCGAGTCGGCCCGGTCCGGCACCGGCGTGCACCCCTCGAACAAGGCGCGGGCTTCGGGAAGGAAGGGGCCCACGGGCGTCGCGCCCTCGGGGGCCACGGGCGACACACGAGGCGCGGGCGCGGCGCACGAGCACAGGGCCCCGGCCAGGTACACCCATAGCAGCCTCGCGGCGGTCCTCATGCCGCCGGAGTTAGGCGCCCCCTCTTCGTCACGTCAACCCGGCAGGCCGGGCGAATGGATGGCGCGTTCACTCGAATGACTCTTTCAGCCCCTGAGCCCGCTGCAGATGACGGTCCGCGAGGTTGCCCGTCCTGTCGAGCATGAGGGTGAACGCCCCATCGTTCTTGTACGTCGCCTGCGCCTGCTTCACGAGCCGCAGGGCTTCCTCCTGGTCCTCGATGACGCGCTTCAGGAAGGCCTCGTCGAAGTCAGGGCCCTGCGCCTTGCGGAGCACGTCCAGGTGCTGCTGGGCATGCGCCACGGCCTGCTCCAGGCGGGCGTCCGCGCGCTGCATGGGCAGACTCGGCCCCGGGATGAGGCCCCCGTCCTTGCTCCCCGAGCCGCCAATCCCCGCGGTGGTCCGGGGCTGCGTGAGGTCCGCCACCACGATGTCCATGGACGGCGAGCTTCCCCACGCCTTCAAGTCCTGCAAGTGCCGGCGGTGGTCCTCTACCAGCCGCAACGCGAACTGCCGCACCTGCGGGTTGGCCGACTTCTCCAACGCCAGGTTGCCCGCCGCGATGGTCTTCGCGTCGAAGAGGGCGAGCTGTCCCAGGAGCAGGTCCCGCGCTGACAAGACGTCCCGTGTCTGCCCCGCCTGGGGCGCCTCCGCCCGGGCGGTGAGCCCCACCAGGGGGCCCGTGCCCCACAGGGCCGCAAGGACCGCCACGCCGCCTGCTCTGCCAAGCCTTCCAGTCATGTCCACCTCCCGACGAAGCGATGTCCGAAGGTGGGTGCCGCGTGGCGCCCACGGCAAACACGGCCTGCCCGGCGGGGCCTCCCCATGGGGCCCCGTGAACACGAGACTCAGCCCTGGCGCTTGGCCGCTGCCACGACGTTGGCGCCAGCAGGCCCGGGCAGCGGCACCACGCCGAACGTCACGGCGGAGTGCCTGCCAGGCGGGCGGACACGCGCTGCTACACTGGGCGCCATGGCGAGGATTCTCATGGCGGCCCACCCCACGGCGGGTCACACCAACGCGCTGCGCGCCATTGGAGGGCGCTTGCGTGAACTCGGCCACGACCTGGCCATCGCAACGGTCGTAGCGCCGGCACGCTTTCCCGGCCTGATGCCAGAGCCGCTGCGCTTCGCCTCCCAGCTGCCGGAAGCCCTGCGCCAGGACGGACTCAGGCTGGTGCCGCTGCGCCCTGCTCCGGCCGCGCTCTGGTACGGCGCGCGCATCACCCGGGCCCGGGGACTCGACGAGCTGGGGTGGGCGCTCCGGCTGTTCACCACCGGCATGGAGGGGCATGCACGGCGCATCGCCGAGGAAATCGAAGCCTCTGGGACTGACGTCGTGCTGGCGGACTACCTCATGCCCGCGGCCCTGCTCGCGGCCCGGAGGACCCGGCGCCCCTATGTGGCGCTGTATCATTCCGCCCTCCCCTTCCCCGTGGAGGGCGCGGCGCCTTTTGGGAGTGGGCTCGAGGACGACGCCCCCCGCGATGCCACATGGACCCAGGCCGAACAGCGGGGGCTCGCGCTGCTGCGCTGGTTCGATGCGCGTGTCGCCCGTGCCGCGAAGCGCCTGCGCGTCCCCTTGAAGACGAACGGACTGCTCGCGGCGCCCATCTCCGACGACCTCAACCTGATGGCGACGACCCCGGCGCTGGAGCCCGGCCTCGAGCCGCTGCCCGGCCCGGTGGAGATGACCGGCCCGTGCCTGCCCCGGCCCGTGCCCTCGAGCATGGATGACCCCGCGCTCACCGCCATCCGGCCCGGCCGCACGCACGTCTACGTGTCACTGGGCACGGTGTTCAACGACCAGCCGCACGTCTTCCACGCCATCCTGGACGGGCTGGCGCGGCACGACGTGGACGTGGTGGTCAGCGCGGGTGCCAGCTTCGAACGGCTCCAGGCCCGCGCGGGCCCGCGCACGCAGGTGTTCCGCCGCGTTCCCCAGGTGCCCCTGCTTCAGAAGGTGGACCTGGTGGTGACGCACGGTGGGAACAACACCGTGCAGGAATCGCTCGCGGCCGGGCGGCCCATGGTCGTCGTGCCCTTCGGCGGCGACCAGCTCGCGAACGCGCGGCGCGTGGAGCGGCTGGGCGTGGGCCGCGCCGTGCCGCCCTCCGCGCTGAGCGCCGACGCCATCGCCCACGCGTTCACCCAGGTGTCCCAGCCAGAAGTGGCCACCAAGGCCCGCGCCCTGGCCGCGACGCTGGAGGGTGTGGACGGCACCGAACGCGCGGCCCAGGCCGTGCTGCGGCTCCTCACGACATGACACGGGGCGGAGCGTCCCCCTCCGCGCGCTCCGCCCCGCATCCGTCCCCGCTCGCCTCAGGGCGTGCAGGCGCCGTGCGTCACGCTGGTGCACGGGTCGCTGGCGCCACACCGCGTCCAGCGCGCGCAGCGAAGCGCGTTGTAGTCCTCGAACGCCTGAACGCTCGTGGTGCGCCGGCCCTGGCTCTGCGACTCCAGGCACAGCTCGTAGTCAGTGATGGGCGTGTTGGAGATTTCATAGACAGTCTCATCCGCCGCCAGCATCCCGCTGGCGCTGGCACACTGCAGCGCGTTCGCGGGCGAGCTCGCGCGGACCTCCACCACGCGCCGGGCGCACAGGTTCGTGTCCTGGATGCCCACCGTATACACCGTGCCATTCGGGTCGCAGGTGTGCGCCGCCACGGACTGGCAGCTCCCGCTGACACACACGGCGTTCGCGCGGCAGAACTGGCTGTTCCCCGACGAGACACAGCACGCCTCGCCCACTTCGCCGCAGTTGCGGCAGCGCTCGCCCGCGGACTCCATGACACACGTCAACGTGCCACTGCAGGACGTGGTGCCCGCGTTGACGCAGCAAGCGCCGCCTTCGTTGCCACACGGCTCACACGTGCCGCTGCGGCAGACCAGCCCGGCGTTGCAGCTAGCGGAGTCCGTCCTGCAGGCACAGCCGTTGGTTCCATACTGGCTGGGGGAACACGACGATGAGCTGCTCTGGCAACCGCCGCAGCCCGCCAGGAGGGCCATGAACACCATCATCAGCCCCCGAAGAAGGGGAAGGTTCGATTTCACGAGGAAGGTCCTTGTTTGAGGAAGAGTGGAAGTCGTGCTGGCCGGAATGCGGCTCACGGGCTCAGCACCAGGTGGACGCGCTGCCCCTGTCCATCCAGGGCCTGCACCAGCACGCTGAAGTCGTCGGCGAGCGCGAGCGCCCTCAGGACGCGGTAGCCGGCCTTCTTCAACTCCTCCGGCAGCACCTCATCCAACCGCGTGGCCGTCTTCCCGTCGGGTGAGGCGAGGAAGGGCACCTGCGTCTTGCCGTCCTCGGCGGTGGCGGTCCCCAGCACCCAGCCTCCATCGTTGATGGCCACGGCCTTCGCGGACACGGCGCCCTTGGGCATCGGCAGCCACCGGGCCTCCTCCTGCCGCGACCAGACGAAAGGACGGGGGCGCTTGTCCGAATCAAGCGCGGTGCCCACGAACACCCCCACGTCGTTCAGCGCGGTGACCTCGGACTCGTTGTCCAGCAGCACCTGCACGTCCTTGCCGTAGACGCGCGCGGCGCGGAGCCCCTTCTCCGTCTCCAGCGTCACCGCCACCTCCCCCAGCGCGTTGAAGAGGACGCGGCTCGGGAGCAGCTCGGACAGGCCAGGGTGCCTCGCGGGCCCCACCTCGTCTACGAGGTAGATGCCCTTGCCGTCGTTCGGGTCACGCACCAGCAGCGTACCGTGTGCGTTGGCCGTCACGGCCTCCCAGCCTTCAAGCCACTGCTCCGCGCCCGCCTTCACGTCCTCCGAACGGAGCAGGAACGCGTTGGGGCCCTTGGCGGTATATGCCGTGCCGAAGATGTCCCCCGTCGAGTTGACGCCCGTCACGCGCACCTGCTCCGCGCCGAGCACCTCGTTCAGCCAGTACGCCTCGCCCTTGCCCGTCAGCAGGACGTCCGACTCCGCCTCCTTGTACCGGGCAATCACCGCCCCACCGTTGAGCAGGTGCGCGGGGGCGTAGAGCGAATCGATGAGGTACCAGCGCACGAAGGGGAAGACATGTACGAGGCACGGGCGCACGCCCACCTTCACGCTCTTCCGGACGCCGCCCGACGCGCCGTAGACGACGGTGGGCCCCGTCCAGTAGGGCGGCAGGCGCAGCGTGAAGCGCGCGGAGCGCTGGCCCTCCGGGACGCGCACGGGCAGCACGCCCACGCTCGCATCCACGCTCATCAGGTCCACCAGGATGCCGCCGGTGGGCGCGGGGCTGCTGAGCACCACGTCGCCGGACAGTTCGCTGGGCCCCGAGGACGGGCAACGGCTGCTGGGGGTGACCACCGCCATCGACGACAGCCGGGGGCGCGGGACGCCGCCATACGCGACGAACTGCTTCACCTGGACGTCCTCCGTGAAGTCGATGTCGAAGATGAAGGTCTTGTAGCCGCTCACCTTCGCGCTGGAGCCAGGCGCAAGGGTCAGCTCCACGTTGTGGGGGCAGGCGGCGCTGTTACAGAAGGGGTCATCCGAGCCACGCACCTGCCGGGCGTAGGCCTTGAGCGTCCCCCGCACACGCGTCACGTAGGTGGAGTCCCCCAGGTTGTAGCGGCTGGGCAAGGTGTCATCGAAGGTCCAGGTGATGACGTTCCCGGAGCGCGAGCCATACATGTGCAGCACCAGGTCCGAGTTGAGACCGAACTGCCGCGCCGGCACGTTGAGGTTCAGCGTGTTCGCCGCCTTCGGCAGCAGCCAGTAGCCCGTGGCGTAGTCATTGCCTTTCACGCGGATGCGCGCGGCATTGAGCCGGATGTTCGTGCCGCGCCACACGTCGTCCACGACGTCCGCGTGGGCGGCCTGCGCCAGGAAGAAGCCAAGCAGGGCCAGGGGCAACAGCCCGTTGAGACTGCGTTTCATGAGGACCTCGACTGCGGTGGGTGGGTTGAAGCGAAGGGGCTCAGCCGCCGCGGCTGGCCGAGGCCTGGGCCATCAGCGCCATGACGCGGGCCCGGGTGGCGGGCTGCTGGCCGGGACGGACCGAGAGGGCCTGGAGCATCCGGAGGACGGCGGCGCTGTCGTCCATGCGGGGGGTGAGGACGTTGAGCAGCGCGGCCTCGGCCCCCGGCGCCAGTTGCCCCGCCACGACCCAGCCGCTCAGGCGCTCCAGCTCGGGTGCGCCCAGGGTGCGCGCATTCAGCGCGTCCAGCAGCGCGCCTTGCACGGCACGCGCTGGCTCGGACATCAGCGCGTCCAGCAACATGCGCGTGGCGGCCTCCTGGGGCGCGGTGCGCAGGGCCCCCGCGGCGGCGGAGCGCACCTCGGGCGCCTCGTCACGCAAGTGGGGCGACGCCAGGTCCATGACGCGCTCCGTGCCGCTGTTGCCCAGCGCGCGCAGGGAGTGCTCCAGCGACTCGGCGTTGTCCGCGCGGGCCAGGGCGTCCTCCAGCGGGCGCAGGAACTCGGCCACCTCGGGGCTGCCCGCGGGCAGGCGGGAGACGACGGCGCCCAGGGCGTAGGCGGACGCGCGCTCGGCGCCGACGTCACCCGCGGTCCGGGCCTCCGTGTTCATCCGCGCCAGCAGCCGGCCCGTCTCGGGCTCCGGCTCGCGGAGGAGGCCCGCGCGCTGCACCATCAGCCCATGCGCGCCGGCATGCTCGCGGGCCTCCGTGGAGACAATCAGCTCGCGCAGCGTGGCCTGGGCCTCGGCGTGCCCCGCGCCGGCCAGCAGGTCCAGCATCAGCTCGCGCATCGCGGGAGACCTGCCCTTCTGGAGGAACAGTTGCCCCAGCTCACCGGCCCGGTGGGGCTCCAGTTTGAGCGCGGCGATGGCCCTCCGCGCGAAGGTGCCCAGCTCGGGGATGGCGCCGGGGTCGGTGGCGGACGCCAGCACCTGGAGCGCCGCGTCCACCGTCATGCCGTCGGCCTGGCTGGTCGTCAGCGCCAGCGCCTCGTCGCCCTCGAAAGCCACCTGCGACGGCGCGCGGACAATGGGCTTGTCCTCCGTGGCCGGCGGCAGCGGCTTCTGCTGACGCGTGGAGAACGCGAGGCGCAGGCGGACGCGCCGCGACATCAGCGAGCGGCCATCGGTGTGCGTGGCATCCAGGATTTCGTCGTGGGACACCCCGGCCAGGAAGCCCTCCGGGTCCCGGTCGAAGTGCGTGAGGGAGCTCAGCGTTTGCCGGAAGGCTGGCGCCGTGGCGGCGGCACGCAGGGACTGGTAGCGCGCACGGCGGCGCGTCAGGCGTGCGTCCTCGCCGTCGAACTGGAAGCGCGCCTCCACCTCGCCCGTCTGCGTGGACTCAACGGCGCTCCACTCGGCGGCGTCGCGCAGCTCCGTGGGGAACAACTCCGCCGCCAGCGTCTGCGCGACCTGGCGGAACAGGGGCGGCTCCGCGTCGGAGAACCGGACGGCCACCAGCGCGCCCCGGGCGTCCAGCTCCAGCCACGCCGAAGCCGTCTGGGGCAGGTGCGCCTGCACGGCCGCGGCGTCGGGGAAGAGCGCCTGGCCAGAGAGCGTCGCGTCGTGCCGATCCAGCCGCTTCACCGCCAGCCGCACGCGCGCGCCATTCGCGCGGACCTCCAGGGCCTGGAGCGTCAGCTCACCCTCCAGGCTCAGCGTGCCGTCCATCGTCTGGGGCGCATCCCCCTGCTGCGGAACGGGGAGCGCCACGCGCTGCAGGTCGTTCCAGACGAAGTGGTACGTGCGCTCCTCCCCCACGGTCCACCGGTAGAGCGGCAGCCGGGAGGCGCTCACGGGCGCGGCGGCCACCACGGCTTCCGGCGTGGCGTGATGGAAGTAGGACCAGACGGGCACCGCGCCCACGAACAGCAGGGTGGTGGTCAGCGCGGCCGTGCGGACGGCGAGCCTCGAGCGACGCATGAAGGACTCCAGACAGATGAGGGAGAAGCGCCGCCGCGGCGGCGGATGGGCACACCGCGGCGGCGAGGGGCCCCCGGCTCGCGTCAGGCACGAGCCAGGGGGGGTGAGACGGACTAGTAGACGCGGACCAGCGGCAGCGACTTGGACTCGTTGTAGATGTTCCAGGTGTTGCCGAAGCCGCTCCAGCTCACGATGGTGGTCTCGCCCTTCAGGAAGAGCAGCTCACCGAAGAGCTTGATGCTGCCGTCCAGGAAGCGCAGCTCGATGTCGAGCTTCGACGACGCCCTCAGGAACAGCGTGTTCGGATTCGTCGGGTGCGAGGGCGAGCTCAGGTAGAGGCCGATGTCGCCATAGAGCGGCACGTTGACGCGGGCGATGACCAGCTCGCCCCTCACGCCCACCTGGAGACCCGGAACCCCGATGCCCACGGACGCGAAGCCCTTGACCGAGGCGAACGGGGTGATGGTCCCGTACAGGTCCACGCCCAGCAGGTCTTCGGAGCAATTGCGGGTGACGGCGCCGCCAATGTTCATCTTCACGCCCGCCTCCGCGGACAGGCCGCCCTGCACGGTGACGGGGACGAACACGACGACGAAGGTCGTGGAGGCCTTCGCGGCGTCACTGTCGAAGACGGGCTTGCCCTCATAGAAGGTGAAGCGCAGCGGGTAGTGCTTGTCGTGGCTGTAGAGAGAGGTGCCCAGCACGCGCGCATCCAGCTTGAGGCGGATGCCATTGCCTTCCGTGCCAGCCTCGCCGCTCACGTGCGCCATCTCGTGCCGGGTGGGACCGAACACGTTCGCATAGGCGTTGAACTCGCCGTAGAGCCGCACGTCGCTGTCACACCAGGCGCCCAGGGCCTTGTTGCGCAGGCCCGAGCCCGGCTGGACGTACTCCCAGCCGGCCACGTAGTTGTAGCCACCACCGAAGGTGTCGCCACCCGCGTAGCCACTGTCGCTGGCCTCTCCCCCGTGCCGCACCGCGCCCGTGGACGGGTTCGTCGGCGTGTTCAGCCCGTGGATGTGGGCGCCGTAGAGGGCGAGGTACTGCGCCAGCAACGACGAGGAGAGCGTGTAGTCCTTCCGGTCCAGGCCCTTCACCTCGAGCTTGTCCGCGTTGCGCACGAAGCTCTCCGGACCGAAGTCGTTGCCGGTCAGGAAGAGGCACGCCTGCAGGTCGGCCTCGCGGCGCGGGGCCATGGCGGCCTCCAGCATCGTCTTGTAGCGGCGGGGGCTCCAGTCACACACCGTGGGGCCCTGGGTGTCGAGGCAGCCGTCCTTCTGCGCCTTGACCAGCGACTCCTCGATGGCCTGGTCCAACCCGTACAGCCGCTCCGCGGTCAGCTTGTCCAGCTCCACCGTCTCGTGGTCGCGCGAGCGGAGGACCTTCGAGGCCTGCGCCCACTCCGCGTAGACGGCGTCGCGCTGACGCAGCAGCGCGGTGAAGGACTCCTGCTCCACCTGGTAGTGGTTGAGCACGTCATCCGCGATGTAGCTGAACTGCTCGGCCTGCTTCTGGTGCCATTCGTCCGACGGAGCGACCCAGTTGCGCGCCTCCACGTTGTTGGCCAGCTTCGCCGCCTCGGACTTGAAGACGTAGCCGTCGATGCCCTTCGGGTAGCGGCCGGGCGTGAAGTGGAAGTACGCGTTCTTCGCCGCGCGCTGCCCGTCCCAGATGGGCGCCAGCTTCTCCTGGTCCCCGCTGTAGAGCACGCGGTGCGCGATGCCGTCCTTGCCGAAGGCGCCGTTGAAGAAGGCGCGGTAGTCGTCGCCGTACCGGCCCGCCTGCCGCTCGAAGCGGCTGAAGTCGAGGTACTTCTCGTCAACGAACTCCTGGCAGGACGTCACCTGGGTGCCGTCCTTCTCCCAGCTCCGAATCCGAGACAGGTAGACCTGCTCCTCCTTCGTCAGGTTCTCCAGGCTCTTGCGGTAGAGAATCTGCCCCTTGAGCACCTGCCCCATGATGCTCTGGTCCATGCCCTGGAAGCGCGTGTGCTTCGGGATGTGGGGCGCGTAGGCCACCGTGTCCACCCCGCCCCCCAGCTCCTCGGGCAGCAGCGCCACGCGCTTGGGAGCAGCCTCCCAACCGGCCTTCCACTCCGACTCCACGACCCCCTGGCAGTACGCGTCGTGGACGCTGCCGCAACTGCCGGCGCGGTAGTCGGCGTCCACGCACTGCTGCGACGTGGGCTTGGGACAGTCCTGCGCGAAGCTCGCGGGCGCGGCCAGCACCGTCGCGGACAAGCCCGCCCAACGCAACTGGCGGCGTAGCTGTTTCGTGTGTTTCCGCTGATTCATGTAACGCGTCGTCCTTGTTGAGGGACCGGCTCCGGGCTCGGCCCGGCGGTGGCCCAGAGCACGGCGCGTGCCGGAGGCGCTCCACCCGCGCTCCAGAGGGAGGCCACGGGGAACGCGAGGACACGCGGGCAACAAGGGGATGCGAGGTGTTGTCTGCGAGGCTACGGGCGCGGGTGGCGGCAGGGCCACCCGCGCCCTCACGTCAAAGCGGTGCTACTGGATGGAGTAGGCCACCGTGCCGCTGCAGCTGCCGCTGGAGTAGCAGCCGACGCGCATCTGGTACGTGCCCGCCGAGGGCGCGGTGAAGGACACGTAGGACAGCAGGCTGCAGGAGTCGTCGTTGGCCGCCACCTGGGTGTTCGTCGCCGTGTTGAACAGGCGCAGGTAGGTGTCGCCCGTGCCCGCGGCCTGCGGCAGCGAGCAGGTGCCGAAGGACAGCGTCTGGCCAGCCGCCAGCGTCACGCTGACGTTGGTGGTGTTCTGCTGCGCGCTGTTGGTGTTGGTCACGTTGAAGGTGAAGGTCTTGACCGGCGGCGGAGGAGGCGGCTCGGTGGTGCCGCACAGGCGCATGCTGCCCGCGACGGCGCAGTACGCGTCGATGGCGGGACGCACGTAGGTGATGGACTCGCCACCGCAGCCCGTGTCGGTGCACTGGTTCACGACGTTGCAGCCGCCCTGGCTGACGTAGTCCGTCACGCCCCGGACCAGGATGCCGGCCACGGTGACGTTGTTGTTCTCATACACGCCCGAGCCCGAGTTGCCACCGAAGGTGTCGGTGTTGGCGACGAAGTAGTCCAGCGTGCCGGCGCGGGCGTCTCGCACCCAGCCGCCGTCGTCAATCTTGAACGGGATGCCGCTGCCGGAACCAATCACGGACACGCCCGTGTTCAGCGGCAGGGCGGTGTTGCCCGGACGGACGGGCGCCGGCTCGAAGCGCGGCGTGGCGGGACGGTCCAGCCGGACGACGGCGAAGTCCAGGTTGCGGCCGCCCACCGTGCCCTGCTGGCGCGCGACGATGGACTGGCAGGAGAAGATGTCGGCCGTGGTCACCGTCTGCAGCGTCGTCGCCGACGTGCGGTAGAAGTTGAAGACGAAGCGCGTGTTGGCGCAGGCGGACGCGCTGGTGATGCAGTGCCCCGCGGTGAGCACCAGGTCATCATCGATGAGCGTACCCGAGCAGAAGGCCGGCGTCGGGTCATTCAGGAAGCGCTGCGTGGAGCAGAGGTTGTAGGCGCTCTGCAGCGTGCTGGCATTGAAGGTGACATTGTTGGGATTGGAGGCGTTGAAGTCCGACGGATTCATCAACGCCACGGTGGACTTCTCGGCCCGGGTCCGCAGCGCGGACGCCGGATAGGCATAGACGTCCGTGCGGTGGTCCGTGCCATAGACAACGGGATTCTCCTGCGAACCCATCTCGGGGGACTTCTCACCGGAGGGCTCTCCTTCGGGCGCCGGGCCGCAGGCCGCGACAGAGAGGGTACACAGCAGCGCGCCGAACAGCTTTCTGCGAGAGGCGGTACGGGTGATGCGCATGGGCGACCACTCCTAACGATGAGGGGCCCGCCGGGAAGGACGGGCAGAGCCACTCTACGCCCGGCCCTGACACAATTTCATGCAATTCAGATTTAAACAGATTAACCAGACAGACGCATCGAAATTTTCTTGTCTCTCTTCACTGTCCGTATGCGTCATCGAGTATCACGTCGCTGCCCGAACCCGCGGCCTTGGCGGCTTCGACATCCAAGCCCTCGCCATGGCCTCGGCCACGGCCCTCGAACATCAGTGATTCGCCATTGAATGACGCGGTGCGAGGGCACGACGGCAGCTTCAAACCGGAGCGCAGCAAGTCACACGGCACCGAGCGCGCGGTGTCGAACGTCGCGTCACCGTCCGTCTCCGCGCGCAGGTAGTGCACCCGCCCCGCCTTGAAGTGCAGCGACACCAGCCCGCGCCCCAACAGGCGCTCCACCTCCGCGCGGGGCCGCGCCTGCCGCCAGGGCTCCTCCCCGCCCTGGGAGAAGGTCAGCCACTTGCGCCACTTCAGCGGCGCCAGTCCCAGGGCCTTCGCATCCTCGGACCGCACGCGCACGGTGCCGCGGAAGGCCTGACAGTGCGTGGTGTCACAGACGGGCCGCCCCGGGTGACGGCTGTGGCCATGTTGCTCGTTGTGGGCCACCACCCGCGCCAGCGCCACGCGAGCCTCGCCCGTCAGCGTCACGTCCTCGGCGGACACCACGCCCGCCGCGTATTGCAGGCGCGTGGTGCGGAAGACGAAGTCGGAGCCGCGCCGCGCCTTCATGGCGCTGGGGGTGGTGGGAACGCCCGGCGGCGGCCGGTACGGCGGCGGCTCGGAGGTGATGAAGACGCCCGCATAGTCACGGCCCTCGCCCGGGCCTCCGGGAAAGCGCACGCGCCAGGGCGCGCCCAGACACACGGCCGCGCCACGCTGGGTGAGGGATGCCAGGGGTGTCCAGGCCTCCTCGCCCGCGCGCGGCACACCCTCCACCAGTGCGAAACCCGCGCCGGAGCACCGCGCCTCGACGTCCCCCGGTGGAAGCAGCCCCAGCACCTGCACGCGCGCCGCCTCCAGGCCCGCCTGCTTGCGCGCGCGCGCCAGCGCCTTGGGCACTTCCTCCGCGAACTGGCGGGGCATGGCGCCGGGCCGCACCACCACCGCCACCAAATCCGGGTCCACGGCGGCAATCCAACCGAACTGGGGCCGGCTCGCCGCATCGCGCACGGTGCCCGTCTTCGTCGCCACGCCCACCAGTGACTCCGACGCGGGCAGCTCCGCCAGCGTGCCGCGCGCGGCATTGTCCGCCAGCAGCGCCACCACATCCGGCCGAGCCTCCGCCAGCAGCCGGTACGCCTGCGCCACGCCCCAGGGCGATACGGCCAGCGTGGAGCGAAGCCCCGTCGCCTCCGCCATGTCCTCCGGCAGGCCCGTCAGTCCCACCGAGGCCAGCACCGGTCCCCACGCGCCGAAGGCCCGGGGCGCCGAACCCCGCGCCTCCCAGTCCAGGTAGTAGCCGTTGCACGAACGCAGCAGCGCGGTGCGCGCGTCCACCTTCGCCGGCACCCCCGCGCCGCAGACCCACTCCGGTACGCCCGGGCGCGGTGGCAGCGTCGGGTGCTCCGCGCCCGCCGCGTACAGGAAGGGCTTGAGCACCGAGCCGTACGGCAGCGCGCGCCGCACGTCGCCCTCCGACAGCAACACCTCTCCCGAATGGCGGCTCACCACCACCGTCGCGGGCCGGGCCTCGCGCACGCCCACGCCCGCCAGCTCGTCGATGGACAGCGGCGACGCCCACCGCGCGCCGTCCTGGCACTGCCGAAGCCTGCGCGACAGCGCCGGCGAAAAGCCCGGGGACTCGTTCAGCAGCCGCGCCAGCGCGCGGCGGGCCCTGGGCGTGTCCACCTCCGGCGCCCCGGCCAACACCGACGCCGCGCGGGACAACGACAGATAGGGCCCCTCCTTCCACGAGGGCAGCTCGCCACTCACCGCCACGGAGAAGGCTTCGTGGAAGAGGCGGTCCTCGCTGGACTGGGGACACGCCCACCACAGGAACTGGTGTGCCAGCTCGTGCCGAAGCGCCAGCCGCAGCCGCTCATCCAGCATGCCCGGCGTGTTCTGCCGAAGCTCCACCAGCCCCGGGCGCCCCTGGCCGTTGCGCTGGGGCGACAGCGCCGCGCCCTTCTGGAGGACGATGGAGGCCGGGGGCTTCGCCGGCGCGCCTCCGGCCTCCTGGACGTAACGCGCCTCCAGCGCCGTCCAGGCGGCCTCGGCCTCGCGGCGCAGCCCGGCCTCGGGCGTCACGTCGCCGCGAGTGACGAAGGTGGGGGTGGCCGCCAGCAGCACGGCCACCGCGACGGCCAACCCCATGGACTACAGGTCGCCCAGGTGCTTCTTGGAGGGCACCACCTTCAGCGAGTCCGCGGCCGTCCGCCCGTGGATGCTGGCGGCGTACATGTCCTCGATGTGCGCGGGCGGCGCGGAGAAGGTGCCGGCGAACTGCGCGCGCAGCACGTAGCCCACGGTGCGCGGGCTGTCGCTCCACCAGGCCGGCTCCTCGAAGAAGAACGTCGCCCGCTCCGGGTTGAGCACGCGGCGCTTGAGCGCCTCGGGCACCAGCGGCAGCGAGTGCGGCGGCCCACGGAAGGCCTTGTCCTCCTGGAGCGGCACGAAGCCCGCGGGCACCGCGTCCTCCACCACGTAGTACGCCGAGCGCACGCGGTTGTCGCCGCGCGCGTCCAGCGTCAGCTCCACGTAGACCTCCTCGCCCTGGGACACGGTGTCGCCCGCGCCCAGCCGCACCTTCCCGCTCTCGCGCAGCACGTAGTAGGCGCGCTGGATGGACATGCCCTCCGCCTTCGGCTGCACGGCGGACAGCGGCGTGCGCGTGGTGGCGCGCAGCGTGGCCACGCCGTCGAAGCCGCCCACGTCCACGGTGCGCGTGCCCGGCGCCAGCACCGCCACCAGGCCCAGGCCGCGCGGGGCGAACTTCACCGGCGTCTTCACGCCCTTCACCTCGGGCGCCTTCATGCCCTGCATCGCTTTCGCGTCGCGCTCCAGCAGCCACAGCGAGTGCAGCAGCGTGGTGCTCCGGTCGAAGGTGGACAGGTCCGGCTCTGACAGCAGCTCCAGGATGCGGCGGCGCGCGCGGGTGATGTCCAATGTGCCGAACGAGGCCGCATGCGCGGCGATGGCCGTCATGCCCACGCGCCGCAGCGGGAAGCGGAAGAAGGCCTCCGACTGCTCCAGCGACTGGCCCGGCCCAAGGGCGGCCAGCGTGGCGTAGCCCTGCGCGCTGCGCGCGACCAGCGCGTTGATTTGAGTCTGGAGCGCGGGCTCCTTGATGACGCCGGCCTTCTCCGCGGCCAGCACCGCCAGGGCCAGCGGATACAAGTCCCCGCCCTCCGCGCCCTGCACCAGCGCACGCACGCGCGCGGCCTGCTTGGAGCCCTCCAGCCGCGCCAGCACGTAGGCGCGCGTGGCCTCGTACTCGGGCGGCAGGCCCTCCTGCGCCTCCAGCCAGCGGGCGCTCTCCACCAGGCGCGGGTCGGCGCGGTCCACCAGCCCCGCCTCGGCCGCGTAGGCCAGACCATCCAGCGCGATGAGCGTCTGCGGCAGGCTCGGCGTCTCATAGCCACCGAACCAGGTGAAGCCGCCACCCTTCACCGACATGTCGAGGATGCGCGCGGTGCCCTGCACGGAGCGGCTGCGCGCCTCCGCCAGCAGCGCCTGCGTGTCCGTGTCCAGCTTCGCCAGCGCGCCCGCCTTCTGGAGCACCTGGTACACCGCCACGTTGGGCACGGTGGTGGACACCAACTGCTCCAGGCAGCCGTAGGGGTACGTGAGCAGCTCGCGCACGTTGGACAGCGCCGCGTCGACGATGGACGGCTGGAGCACCAGCTCCACGCGCGCCAGCGTCGCTTCCTGAGGCGCGGGCACCTCCAGCGCGCCGCCGCCCCAGGCGCTCACCTTCACCACGTCCTCCACCGCCGCTGGGCCCACATCGAAGCGCTTGAGGTCCCTCAGCGAGTCCTTGCCGCCCGCCACATTCACGGTGAGCTGCGCGGCGCCCGTGGACGAGGCCTTCAGCGTCAGCGGCACCACCTGCTCACCGCCCTTCGCCAGCTCCACCTTGTGCTCGAACTGGTCCGCCTTCAGCGCGCCCAGCGACGCCAGCTTCACGTCCAGTAGCTGGCTGGCCGGCGACTTCTCCCCCGCCGACAGGCGCACCGAAGCGACCGCCTCGTCGCCTTCACGGAGGAACTGCGGCAGCGCGGCGTAGAGGTTGAGGCCGCCGCGCGTGGCGAACTCGGAGGTGCCCTCGCCAAAGCGGCCGGAGGTGTCCGCCGCCACCGCCGTCACCACCCACAGCGTCTGGTTGGAGGGCAGCGTGAAGCGCACCGTGGCGCGGCCATCCCGGTCCGTCACCACCGCCGGGTCCCAGTGCGCGGTGTCGCGCTCCAGGTCCTTCGTCTGGCGGCTGGGCGGCTTGATGGAGGCGAAGGCGTGGTCCGGCAGCCCCGCCATCTTCCGCGCCAGCGCCTCGCCGTAGCCGTAGCCCTGGAACTCCGACGAGAAGAAGTTGGACACGTTGTTGCGCGCCGGCGGGTAGAAGAAGTCCAGCACCCTGGGCCGGAACTCGCTCTGGATGGCGTAGACGGCCTTGTCCACCACGCCCACGGAGAGCTGCGCCACCACGCCGCGGCCCTCGTGGTCCACCACGCGCACGTCGATGCTCTGCTCGGTGAGCGGCGTGGCCTCCGCGCGGCGGGGCTGCAGCTCCACCGTGAGGGTGCGCTCGCGCGGAATCACCCGGAAGGCCACCGTGCGCTCCTCCCAGCGGCCCGTGGCCGTGGGGTACGCGACGGACGCGTACACCGCGCTGCCGAAGCGCTTCTCCACGTTGAAGCTGTGCACCAGCGTGCGGCCCGTCAGCTCCACCACCTGCGTGTCGTAGAGCGACGCGCCCGACAGCGTCACCCACACCGGGCCCGCATCACGGCCACCCGAACCCCAGCTATCCGGCATCAGCGCCACCAGCTTCGCGGTGTCGCCCGGCGCCAGCGTCCCGGACAGCGAGGCCAGCGTCAGGTTGGGCACGCGCGCCACCGGCTCGTCCGCGCCGCCGATGACGAGCAGCGACTCCTCGCCCTGCCACGTCTCACCGTTCTTGTCCTTCACCACCACGCGCGCCAGCACGCTGCCCACGTCCGAGGTGGGGACCTTCTCGCGGTGCGTGCCATCCGCCGCCGTGGAGAAGGAGCGCTTGCCCAGGCTCTTCTCCGAGCCATCCGCCTTGCGCAGCACGAACTCCACCTCGCCCTGCGTCACGCCGTAGGGCTTGCCCGACAGCGTGGTGGCGCGAATCGCCAGCGTCGCGTCGCCGCTCTTGGCCACCACCGCGTCGGAGTAGCGCGCCAGGCCCAGCACCTCCACCTTCGACAGGAAGAAGGCGGACGTGGCGTTGGCGAAGGTCTCCTGGTCATCGCGCGCGCGCACGGTGAGCGAGTACCGGTACGGCAGCCGCTCCTCGCCCGCGGCCAGCGCCGGCACGGCCACCTCGATTTCAGCCTCGCCGTTGGCGTCGAAGGCGCTGGCGCTGGACCACGGGTCCTCATACGCGCCGCGCGCCTCCACGGAGGAGTACAGCCGCTCCGGCACACTCAGCTTGCCCTCCGTGGTGGAGGCGCTGCCGTACGTCACGTCGCTGCCCTGGCCGCCCTTGCCCGCGTCATCCACCCAGGCGGGCGCGTCCAGCAGGCTGCGGTAGAGGAACACCTCGTACTTCGTGGCGTCGGGCGTGCCACCGGCATAGCGGCGGGCGCGCACCTTCGCGCGCAGCGTCTGGCCAGGCACCACCGTCTCCGACGCGGGCTCCATCTCCAGGTAGAACGTCGGCTTCACGTAGTCCTGCACGCGGGCCTCGCCCTGGTGTGGGTGCCCGTCCACCTCCGCCTCCACGCGCAGCACGCCGGTGCCCAGGTCGTCCGGCACCTTCAGCGTGCCGTGGAAGGCGCCGAACTCGTCCACCGCGGCGCGCGTGGTGAGCGCGCGGCCCTCCTGCGAGACGAGCTTCACCTGCACCTGGCGCTTCTTCGGCGTGAAGAGGCGCGCCAGGAAGGTGTCCGGCTGGCGCACCACACCGCGGAACTTCACCTCGTGGCCCGGCTTGTAGATGGGCCGGTCGCTGTAGATGAACACGTCCGGCGCCACCGCCAGCGCGGAGTAGAAGTCCGTGTCGACGATGGCCGTGTCCCCACCTGCCGTCGCCGTGGCGATGACGCGCGGCTCCGACACCTCCAGCGTCACCTCGCCCTTCGCGTTCGTCTTGCCGGCGGGGCCCTTGCCCTTGGGCAGGTACACCTGCACCTCGGCGCCCTCGCGCGGCTTCTGGTCCCGGCCCGCCACGCGCAGCAGCACCTGGCCATCCGTCTGCTTGAGCTGCACCGTCAAGTCACTGACGACCAGCACCACCTGTCCCTCCACGCGGCCCTGCACCAACTGGAGCACGTAGGTGCCCGCGGGCAGCGGCGCCAGCGTGACGCGGCGCTCCTGGAAGCCGCTGGAGCCACTGGCGTTGAAGCCGGGGACGTTGAAGTCCCGCTCGGCGCCGCCCAGGTCCAGGTTCAGCCACTGGCTGCGCGTCACCGTGAAGCCGGGCGGCACGCCCACCAGGCGCTCCGGCCCCTCGGCTACCTTCGCCAGCGGCTCGCCCGAGCCCGACGCTTGCGGCGCACGGGGCAGCACCTCTCCCACCTCGTCGCGGAAGGCCGGGCTGAGCGTGTCGAGCAGGAACATGCCCGGCGTGCGGACCGCGTTGAAGCCACGGCTGAGCGCGCGGCCCGGGTTCTTCAGCGTGGGCGGCGTCTGGTACGCGCGACGCAAATCACCCTGGGCGCGGATGAAGGCGTCCAGGTTCTCCGGCTTGAGGACGCGCAGCTCGACGGGGCCCTTGTCCTCGAAGGCGACGTCCACCGCCACCGGCTCCTGGGTGCCATAGGAGCGCGGGACGGTGATGTAGAGCGGCTTGGCCAGGGCCACGCCGGACAGCATGAGCGCGGACAGAGCCGCCAGTCGGATGAGGCACTTCATGACCCGAAACCTCCAGGAACCAGCGAATCGCCCTGCACGGTGCCGCGCAGGCCCAGGTACGGCAGCGACTCCAGGTCGCTCCGCGCCGCTTCGATTTCCGGGGGCGCCGCGCTCGGCATGGGCGCGTTGCGGCTGACCCGGAACTCGGACAGGTATCCATCCATGGTGAGCCCGCTGAGCAGCCGGCCCGTGTTCACCCCGAAAGCCACCGAGGTGGGCGCGCGCAGCCCCGCCACCACCGGGCCCGCGGCGTTGAGCATGTTGGGCTGCTGACCCGCGCACGCCTTGCGCAGGCGCTCCAGCTCCGCGTCGTTGGACGCCAGCACCACGTGGTTGCAGTGGGTGCCGCGCACCAGCCGGTTGTAGCCACCGGAGAACAGGCCCTCCAGCGCGGCCGCGTCGTCGGTGCGGCCCCACAGCACGGCCAGCTCCACGGGCAGCTTCGCATCACCGCGCGGCGTCCACACCAGCGCCACCTGACGCGTGCGCGTGGGACCCTTGCCGCCGCCCTTCTCCCAGTACGCCTTGAGCGTCTCGGGGTCCAACGACTCCGGCAGCTTGAGCTGGAAGGCCAGCAGCACCGGCGTGTCCTCCGGCACCAGCTTCAGCAGGTCGTCGGACAGGGGCGCGGCGTCCAGGCGCGCGGGGCCGTCCAGCAGCTCGCCCGCGATGCCCCGGCCCACCAGCCGTCCCGCCTCCACGCCGAACTGGAGCCGCGTGCCCGGGGCCAGCCCCACCACGCTCGACAAGAGCTGCACCTCGCGGCCATAGGCCTCCGCGTCGTAACCCAGCTCCACGTCCACGCCGTCCTTCGCCTTCAGCGCCGGCAGCTCCGCGCACAGGCCATGGAGCACCGCCACCGGGTGGCGCGCGAGCACCAGCCTGTCCTTGAGCCGGCCCGCCCACAGCGTCTGTTCCGCCACCAGCCAGCGCTTCATCTCGAAGGTGCCTTCCGAGCCGCCGCCCGGGCAGTGCGGCGCCGTCATGCCGCCGCGGCTGGCCACGCCGTCCAGCGCCTCGTACGCGGACGTCGCGGCGCGGCCCGGCTTGGGGAGGATGAAGGCCGGCGTGCTGGAGCGCGCGTCACCGGCGAACCACGTCACGCGGAAGGGCGCGTCCAACAACTGCCCCGCGAAGAGGTCCAGCACCGCGCCCTTGAAGCCCGCCTGGAGGTCCTCGCCGGTGGAGCCGAAGAAGGCGGCCCACGCACCAATGAAGCCCTGGCCCAGCGGCTTCTGGAGCTGATCGCGCAGCCACACGTTGGCCGCCAGCGCGTCCCGCACCTTGCCCGGGTGGTGCACGTCCACCCAGAGGGCGGAGGGCGCGGCCGTACCGGGCACCTCCAGCGCCGTCATCGCGGGCTCGGGCATGCCTTCCACGCCGGCGCCCGCGCTGGGCGGGCCCTTGCGCTCGCCGCCGAGCAGGTTCGTGACCGTGCCACCGCCGTCGCCGGACTGCCCGCTGCGCCGGCCCAGGAAGAAGGCTCCGGCCACGGCACCGCCCACGAGGACGGTAACCACGCCGATGAGCAGCGCCTTGGGCGGGCCACTCTTGGGAGACGTCATGACATCCACTCCTTGAAACGGAAGAAGCCGAGGAAGGAAGCGTTCTGCGGCACCGGGCGCCACTCCAGCGGCGCCTCGGTGACCAGGTGGTGGAGGACGCCGGTGCGCACTGCGGCGCCCTTCTCCCCCGGGTGGTAGACGACGCGCGCGGGCGCATGGGCCCGGTCCTCCGGGCGCACCACCAGCATCAGATGGAAGATGGGGCCCGCGTCCTGCTCCTGGCGAAAGGCGAGCACGTCGCCGGTGCGCAGCGACTCGCGGGTGGCGTCGTCACGGCCCAGGAGCTGGAAGCTCTGCTGGAGCAGCACCTCCGCGTCCGCGAAGTCGGATGGGCGGCCCCGGCCGTCACGCCACAGCGGCGTGGACAGGCGCTCCGCGGCGACCTGCTTGTACGCGGAACGGAAGGCGAAGCGGATGAGGCCCGCGCAGTCACGCTGGTCCGGATGCCACGCGGCGTCCTGCTTGCGGACCTGGGCCAGCGCCACGCGCGCCACCAACCGGCGGAGCAGCACGTCGCGCGTCTCGGGCGTCGTGGATGCCTCCGCGTCGTGCGACGTCACGTCCGATGCCGACGGCGCCGACACGAGCGGCCGCACCCCGACCGTTCCGTTCGCCAGAGGCGCGGGCGCATGGAGCAGCAGGAGCACGGGAAGGACGCGGCGCATGGACGTGGAGACCCCGGTCGACAGACGCGTCAGTACTCGCCTTCGCCGCCGCCATCCTCATTGGACTGGAGCGCCTTGAGGGCCTCATCCAGGTTCTTCGGCCATGCGGCGTGCTTCGGACGCGGGTCCTGCGAAGGCACGAACACCTCGGCCTGCCCATCCCCGAGCACGTTCACCCAGGCCAGCACGCGGGTGGTGCCCGGCGTAGCCAGGGGGATGCGCACCATGCGGCGGATCTCGTTCGGCGTGCCTTCGAAGAGCGACAGGTTCAGCGTGGCCACGGTGTGGGCCTTGTCACCGCTGGGCCAGTAGTTGGTGGCCACCAGGTACACGCCCTTGGGCGGCGAGCGGTGGATGTAGAGGTACGGGCCATACGCGGGCTGGTCGAAGTCGCCGCCCTGCGAGTTGAGGAAGAAGGTGCCACCGGAGGGGCTCGCGGTGTCGGCCCAGTACACGTGCGCCATCTTCCGCACGTCCAGGGTGCCGTCCTTGGCACTGGCGTCGGTGGGCTCGTACAGGTGCAGGTCGGTGTAGACGCCGTCGGTGTCGCTGGTGAGCACCACCTTGAAGGGCACCGGCGGAATCTGCGCGTAGCTGGTGGCCTGCGTGCGCGCGGTGCCGGCCTGGTTGGTGGCCATCACCGTGACGACATTCTTTCCGCTGGCGGCGGGGAACTTGCGACTGAAGCGCCCGCGGTACGTGCGCATCAGGTAGCGGTCGCCGTTGATGGACACCACCACCGGGTCAATGGTGGTGTCGCTGACGGTGCCCTCGATGAGCATCATCCGGTCCACCGTCCATCCACCCGACGGCGCGGACAGGGTGACGACAGGGAGCGTCTTGCCCTTGCCAATGGGCACGCCCTGTTGACGGGGATTGGATGCGGGCGTCTGCGCCAGCAGCACGGCGAGGAGGACAGGCAGCATCACGCGTCCTTGATGAAAGGAGGTCCGCGAGCGTTCGCGGGCGGACAGACTGCGGCAGCAGTACCCTCCTTTTCAAGTCGCCTGCCAGCCTCTCGGGCGGCCTTTCCCTGGCAAGGTGCGCCGAACCTGTGGGCGGCGAGCCACGCCTGGCTGCCTGCCCGTGTGGCGGCGGCCACACCTTCCCAACTTTCGAGAGGCGCCGCACGCGGTGGGAACCCAGACCCACCGCGTGGCGGCAATCCTTCAGGACGCCGTCGGGCTCTGCGCCTCGGCTGCTGCCGGCGCGGCCTGCGCTTCCTTCTTTTCCTCGGCCGTCTCCTCGGCCTTCTCCTCGGCGCCACTGCTGGCACCGGCGGCCGACTTGCCCGCGCCCGGGGCTCCCGGCGGCGGGGGCCGCTTGGCGGCGGTGGCGGCCTGACGAACCAGCTCGCGGGCCTTCTGCGCCACCTTCGGCGTGGGCGCGAGGATCATGAACATCAGACGCCCTTCCATGCGGGGCATCTGCTCCACGACGGCCACGTCCTTCAGGTCCTTGGCCACGTCGTCGAGGATGGCCGTTCCCTGCTCCCTGTGCGTGATTTCACGCCCGCGGAACTGGATGACGACCTTCGCCTTGTTCCCGTCCTCGATGAACCGGCGGGTATTGCGGACCTTGAACTCGTAGTCGTGCTCTTCCGTCTTCGGACGGAGCTTCACTTCCTTGAGCAGGACCGTGACCTGGGCACGCTTCGCTTCCGAGGCCTTCTTCTTCTCCTCGTACTTGAACTTGCCGTAGTCCATGATCTTGCAGACCGGAGGACTGGCCATGGGGCTGATTTCAACGAGGTCCAGCCCCTCGGTCCGGGCACGGTCCAGGGCCGCCTCGAGAGGCATGACCCCGAGCTGGCTACCGTCAGACCCGACGACGCGGACCTCACGGGCACGGATGCGACGGTTGGTTCTCTGGTCGCGGCTCCCGCCGCGGCTGCTTCTCTGTTCGCGAATGATGGTGACTCTCCTCCGAATTGGGTTTCAGGCCTGCCCCCCCAAAGGTGTGGCAGGCAGGTCCGCGACAACAAGGGACCGTACACATATGTGAAGCGCCCCGCCCTGCTTGGGACCCACGCCTGGCAGTGTAACCCGCGGGCGCAGGAGTACATCCCAGTGCCCGCTCGCCCGGCAGGAAGGGGAGCCCTGGGTGAACTTTCCTCTTTGGGAGACGGTAACGCCAGAGATAACGCCCGACCTGTCCACCTGCCGTGGAACCATGCCCCCAATGTACCCCCCAGAGGCCACCTGAGGGTGACACCCCTGCTTGGCCCGGGGGGGCTGGGAATTGCCGGGTGGGAAACAAACGGGCGTGGACGGAACGTTTCTTCCAGCCCGGACCGGGAGTCACGGCAAGGGGCCCACGCCCCGCTCCGCCCACTCGCTTCCCGGGGCAGTGCGCAGGTCGTCCACTGGCGGGGGGTGGCGCTCGCCCGGAGCGCGGCGGATGTGCGAAACCCGGGGGATGAAGCGTCACGCCCCGGCCACGGAACGCAATCGCGAGCCCCTGCTCGCTGTCCTCCGCGAAGTCCTTCCCGCCTCCGGCAGGGTGCTTGAGGTGGCCAGCGGCACCGGCCAACACGCGGCCTGGTTCGCCCGAGCCCTCCCCCACCTCGTCTGGCAGCCCACCGACGTGGACGCGGAGTCGCTGGAGAGCATCGAGGCGTGGCGCACCGCGGAAGGCCCGCCCAACCTGCTGCCGCCGCGCCAGCTCGACGCGAGCGCGGCGTCCTGGCCGGAGACGGCCGCGGACGTCATCCTCAACGTGAACATGATTCACATCGCCCCCTGGACGGCCTGCCAGGGCTTGATGCGGGGCGCGGGCCGGGTGCTGCCTCCCGGCGGGCTGCTCGTCCTGTATGGCCCCTACTTCGTCGAGGGCCGCGAGACGGCCCCCAGCAACCTGGAGTTCGACGCCTCCCTCCGCGCCAGAAACCCGGCGTGGGGCGTGAGGTCGCTGGAGGCCGTCACCGCCGAGGCCGCCCTGCATGGCCTGGAGCGCGAGCGCGTGGTGGACATGCCCAGCAACAACCTCACCGTGGTCTTCCGCAAACCCCGTCCTCAGGTGTCCCCGCACTGAAGGCCGCCCGACACCGCGCCGGCTGAGTGCGGACCGCCGCACACGCCCGCGGCCCTGGAACCCTTCACGCCCGACACGCACGCCACTACCCCCATCCCGTGGCGAGACGCGGGCGGGGAGGGGGCACACCATGCCGGACGCAGCAGCGAAGGCCCGCATGCCAGAGGATGTTCTGTTCGCCTCGGCCTTCCGTGGCCACGAGACAGAGGCCTGGAGCCGCCAACGCACGCTGATGCTGGTCCTGGCCGTCATCGGTCTGCACGCCGCGGCGCTCACCGGCGCGGCCTCGTTCTGGCACGGCACACCGCGACGGCTCGAAGGCGAAACCACCCGGGGAGAAGTCCTCGTGCTCCGCCTGACCGCCATGTCACCTTCGGCCCCGGTGGGGGACGTCACCGGGCCAGCTCCCGCGCCCCTTCGGCCCCGGACCGCGCGCAGGCCTCGCCCCTCGCGCGCCCCCTCACCGCCGCGCACCGCCGCGGCGCCGCGCGCCTCCGAACTCGCGGAGCCGCTGTCCGTCGGGCGCCCCGCCAGCATCCCAGCCCATGACCGTGACAGCCTGGCGGGCCGCGCCGTGGCAGGCATCACCCAGCGCGCCCTGGGGCCCGGCTTCCCGGGGTTGCTCGTGGAGCCGCCGCCCGCCACGGCCCCCGACAACCGCGAGGACATGGCCCGGCGCTACTTCGAACAGATGTTCCGCGACCGCTTCGAGGACGTTCCCTACCCCCACGAGGCGCGGATGGCGGGCATCGAAGGGTCCTTGGTGCTGCGCATCTCCGTGGGCGTGCAGGGCCAGTTGGTGGCCCTGGGGGTGCTGGGCCCCTGCCCCCACCCCCTCCTGTGCGAAGCCGCGCAGGAGGCGGTGCGGCATGCCGCGCCCTTTCCGCCGCCTCCGCCGGCGCTCGGCGACCGGGTCACCGTCGAGCTGCCCTTCAACTACCACCTGGAATGAGCGCGCGTTCGAAGCCGCGCTAGGGGCTGTCCCTGATTAGCGCAGCCAAAGAAGCATGGATGCGACGTGCAGGACGGCGAGGTAGCTCGTCGCCGTCTTGTCATAGCGGGTGGCGACGGCCCGAAAGCGCTTGAGATCGTGGAAGAAGCACTCCACCCGGTAGCGCATCCGGTACAGGGTGCGGTCTAACGGCAACGCCCGCTTACGGCTCGGGTTTGAATGGATGACAGGCTTCATCCCGAGCTTTCGAACGTTGGCGCGGATGCGGTCGGCGTCATAGCCGGTATCCGCAATGAAAGCGGCGCCCTCGGCGTGCACCATAAGTTCTTCGGCCATTGTGGACTCGTGCTGCTGGCCGGGCGTCAGCGCGACGTGGAGCGGCTTACCTCCCGTCGTAGTGACGGCGTGAACTTTCGTTGAAAAACCTCCTCGAGAACGCCCCAAAGCATTGCTTCGGATCCCCCTTTTCCGCCCGCGGCGTCCTGATGCGCCCGGACGACCGATGCGTCAGCAAGGGAGCCAAGCTCATCCACATCGAGCCGCAGCGCCTTGAAGATGGCTTCCCAGCGCCCAGTCTTCGTCCAGCGATGGAACCGATTGTAGACCGTCTTCCAGTGACCGAACCGCTCGGGCAAATCCCGCCATTGCACCCCGGTCTTCACCCGCCACACCACGGCGTTGATGAAGTCACGGTCCCCTCGCTTCGAGCGAGGGCCCGTCCTGGAGCCCAGCAGGGGCTCGATGCGGCTCCACTCGACATCGCTCAGTTCATGTCGGCGCACAGCCCGCGTTGATCATGCCTAGCGCCAGGCAGCAACTCCGATTGAGGCCCTGCCCCAACGTGCCAGAAAGGCCGGCACGCCGGGTCGACTCTCGAACACGAGATCAGGGACAGCCCCTAGCCGGCGCGCATCCACCCTTCGCGCTCCAGCAGTCCCGCCACGCGGGCGGCCAGCTCGTCGCGGATGCGGTGGACCAGGACGTCCGACTTGTCCTTGGGGTCTTCCAGCGGCCAGTCCTCGCGCTGGAGCCCCGGCACCTGGGGACAGGCCTCGCCACATCCCAGGGTGATGAGCCATTGCGCGTCCTGGGTCAGGTCGTCCGTGAGCAGGCGGGGCTTCACGTCGTGCAGGTCGATGCCAATGTCCCGCATGGCCGCGAGCACTTCGGGATGAACCTTGTCGCCGGGCTGCGTCCCCGCGGAGACGGCGCGCGCCTTCTGGGGGTCTACCATCACATTGAAGAACGCCTCCGCCATCAGCGAGCGGCCAGCGTTGCGTACACAGGCGAAGATGACCTTGTTCATCAGACGTCCAACTCCATTCCTCACAGGTTCACGCGCCCCTCCTCGCGCGAAGTGACTTTCGACATGTTCAATGGCTTGCATATCTCACGGAGGGCTGGCCGCAAAGAGAGAGGCCGGGCGGACGGAAGGCCACACGCGCCTACCTTTGGCGGGCGCAATCCATTGCGCATGTGAAAAACGCCTGCAACTGCAACGCGGCGCACAACCAGGGTGCTCGCGCCCGCGCGGAGTCAGGCATGCAAGGGTTGACTCCGCCATGCGGAGCGTGCCGCCCTGGATGTGGATTGTCTTCTGAGCCGGGGTGCTGGTGTTGCTCGCGGTGGACCCGGCCGAGCAGTCCGGCAACACGGTCTTCCGCTGGCTCGCCAGGCGACCGCCGGTGACACAGGCGGTCCACGACAAGTCCTTCATCGTCAAGCTCAACACAGGGGCGGTGTGGGCCAGCGCGCGCGGCGGAGGGATGCACGCGCGGCGGCGGCGTCCCGGCCCGGCGCCCCCGTGGAACGGGAGGCCTGAGCCGGGAACGCCCCTGACACGGCGGAACTGCTACTCCAGGCCCGCGGCCTGACCGTCGGCGCCGGCACCACCCAGCACGAAGCCGTCGAAGGCCACGTTGGCCATCAGCTCCACGCGCTCCTTGTGCTTCTTCAGCAGCTCCACGTTGGCGGCGGCCGCCTTCTTGGATGCCTCGGACAGCGGCTGCTCCTCGTTCGCGCCGGGCTCCTCAATCGCGTCCAGCGTATCCTGGAGCTGCGCCCGGGCCTCCTCCAACTGCGCGCGCTCCTCGTCGGCGAGCGAGTCGTCCGCCAGCCGCTTGTCGACCTCGGCCAGCTGCGTCACCATCATCTT
Organism: Myxococcus sp. CA005; assembly: GCF_006518205.1. Classification (NCBI taxonomy): domain Bacteria; kingdom Pseudomonadati; phylum Myxococcota; class Myxococcia; order Myxococcales; family Myxococcaceae; genus Myxococcus; species Myxococcus sp. CA005. The sequence continues at coordinate 71,052 of NZ_SRLV01000038.1, forward strand.
CCGCCCCTGCTCCGCCGCGGCGCCAATCTGCTCCAGGCTGTCGGCCACCATGGAGGCGTAGACGGTGGTGGTGATGCTCTGGAACTCGGCGGGCGACATCCCCTGCGCCTTGAGGCCGGCGATGTACGCCTTGCGCACGTCCGCCATCAGCCCCATGAACAGGCTCGCGGCGTCCACGGCCGCGTTGAAGCCCGGCTTCTCGTCACCGTCGCCCGCGTGCTGGGCCTCGAACTCCTTGGACTTCGCCTCGAAGGCCTTGAAGGCCGGCAGCGCCGACTCGCGCACCGTCAGGTAGGCCAGCAGCCGCGGCTCGTCCAACGGCAGCACCTGCCCCTCCGGGGGCGCCTTGAATGGATTGCTGGCGTTGAGCTGTGTCAGCTCCTGCTCCTGGGCCTGTATCGACTGCATGGCTTCGATGCTGCCGCCGAACTTGTTCTTGGCCCAGATGCCACCCGCCAGCATCAAGCCGATGCCCGCCAGGATGAAGACACCGCAGCCGATGCCCAGTCCGATGAGGACCTTCTTCATGAAACCCTCCAGGGAAGACGTGTCACCACGGACCCCGTGCTAGCCGGGCTGGGCCCCCTGGAGCAAGCGTCACGGTGTCACGGAGCGTCGACGTCCGGGCGAGCAGGCGGCATGGGCTGGCGGGGCAGGCGGGCCTGGAACGTGGTTCCCTCCTGCTCCGTGGAGTGGACGCGGACCACGCCGCCGTGGGCATCCACGATGTGCTTCACGATGAAAAGGCCCAGCCCCAGTCCGCCACCACGGGCGCCCTTGCGCTCCGGGCGCTTCATCGGCTCGAACATGCGGGCCCGGAGCTCCGGCTCAATGGGCCCACCCGCGTTGTGGACGGTCAGCAGCATGTCGTCGCGCAGCCCATGCGTGCGGATGCGCACCGGGCAGTGCTCCGGGCTGTAGCTGAGCGCGTTGTTGACCAGGTTGGTGATGACCTGAGCCAGCCGGTCCGCGTCCCACAGTCCGTAGCCGTCTCCCCGGCACTCCAGCTTCAGCGTCCGCTCCGGGCGGGTGAGCCGGACCTCCTCCACCACTTGCCGGGTCAGCTCGTGCAGGTCCAGCCACCGGGGCTCCATGGGAATGCCGCCGCCCAACCGGGCCTGCGTGAAGTCGAGCAAATCCCTCAACATGCGCGTGGCGCGCTCCGCGCTGGAGAGGATGCGGCCCAGGCCCTTGCGGAGCCGTTCATCCAGGCCTTCCCGCCGCAGCAGCGCGGTGGCGGACATGCTGATGGCGGCGAGGGGGTTGCGCAGGTCGTGGCTGACGATGCCGATGAGAAGCTGCTCGAACTCCGCGCGCCGCTTCGCCTCTAGCTCCGTGGCCCGCCGCTCGGTGATGTCCTGCATGGCGCCCACCATGCGCACCGCGTGGCCCTCGGCGTCCCGGACCACCTGCCCCCGGTCGGCGACCACGGCCCAGGTGCCATCCCCGCGCAGGAAGCGGTACTCGTCCGCCCAATGGCTCGCGCCCTGGTCGATGACGGCCTGCATCTCCCGGGCAATCCGCTCGCGGTCCTCCGGATGGATGTGCTCCGTCCACCACGCGATGTCCCGCGGCGGGGCGCGCGAGGCCAGCCGGAACTGGACGGCGGCCAGCTCACTCCACTCGATGGTCCCAGCGTCCAGGTCCCAGTCGTAGATGACGTCGCTGGTCGCCAGCGTGGCCAGCCGGTAGCGCATCTCCGACTGGCGCAGCACCTCCTCGGCGCGCCGCCGCTCGCTGATGTCCAGCGACACGCCCGCCACACTCATCACGCTGCCGTCGGGCCCGATGACGGGGGAGACGCCCGTCATGAAATAGGAGCCCGCCATCTCCACCTCCAGGGTGAAGGACTGGCCCTCCTGGGCGCGCAGCGTGGCGGCCACGAGGTCCGGCCGGTCGCGGTACACGTCGAACGCGGAGCGTCCCACGTAGGCGCCTCGGTCCAGCCCCAGCGCGCTCAGCCGCTCGCCCTCGAAGAGGGTGATGATGCCCTGCGCGTCCGTGGCCCAGAGGATGACGGGCAACTGGGTGACGATGCGGCGCAGGTGCTCGCGGGCCTCGTCCCGCTCGCGCTCCAGCCGCTTCGCCTCGGTGAAGTCGGTGGAGAAGCCACACACGCCAACGACGCGCCCCTGCGCGTCCGGCAGGGGGAACTTGAGGGTCTGGAAGACGTGCAACCCGTCGAGGAGCGGCACGTGCTCGTCAACGGTGAGTTGCTGGCCGGAGTCCATCACCTGCCGGTCATTGCCGGTGAAGGTGCTGGCGACCTCCGCGGAGAACAAGTCGAAGTCGGTGCGCCCCATCACATCGCGGCGGAGCTTGCCGGAGGCCCTCTCGAAACCATGGTTCACGTAGAGGTACCGGCCCGCCGTGTCCTTGGCGTAGATGAGCGTCGGCGCGTGGTCGAGCAGCCCGTGCAGCCAGGCCCCCGTCGCCCGCGCGGTGCGCTCGTCCTCCAGGGAGGACTGGCCCACCGCCTCCACCAACCCCGCGTCGAGCACCTGGGCCAGCGCGCGCAGCCCCGCGAGCTCGGGGACCCAGCCCACGGATTCCAGGCTCTCGAGGATGGCCTCGCGCAGCGCGCCATACTCGAGCACCAGCGAGCTGATACCGAAGCCCGCCAGGTAGCGCTCACGTCCATAGTCACGGCCCAGGGTGCGAGCCTCCGCCAGCCGCGCCGCCATGGAGGGGATTCGGAGCAGCGCCCCGAGCCGCCCCACGAGCTTGTGGAGGGCCCCCGCCTCTGCGATCGCCAGGGGTGCGAGCGCTCCGAGCGCGGCGCCCACCCCCGCCATCAGGCGCCGGGTGATGTCCTCCCGTAGGACATCCAAGACGTCCGGCAGCGAGAGCGTCGGCGTGACGCTTGGACTCATGCGCGCGCCTTCATGGTCGATGATTGCCCTGGCATGTCCTCACCAGCCCCCCAACCAGGAACGCCCGCCCTCTCCATGCGGGCCGCGCGTGGCTGTTATCATTGGGATACATCCCATCCCCCGGCGGGACTGCCCGTCTCCGAGTCGGGCTCGGATGATGCCTCGCGGGAGAGACAGCCACGGCGGAGCCTCGTCCGACAGGTGGCTCACCGCTGACAGGAGACGGGCGCGCAGGCCCCCCAGACACCGCGCCTCGCCAGCCGGGCCTGCGCCTCCAGTGCCTGGAACTCCGCGCGTCTCGAACGGCCCGCGGGAGGAACGTGGAGCACGCAGGCATGGCCTCTCTCCACCAACAGCGTGTTCACCTCGCGCCCCTCCACGGACACGTAGGCGAGGAGCCGGCCGAAGCGATCCTCGCACGCCTCGCCATAGGTCAGCGCTACCCGCCTGCCCTCGACGAGTCCCCGGTTGAAGGCATGCGCCTCCGGACCGAAGCAGTCACCGCCCGTGCCCGTACGCTCCGGTGCATCCGCGAGCAGGTAACGAACACGCTCGCCGCTCTCCAGGACGACCGTGTCCCCATCCAGGACCTCCGCCACCCGTCCTGAAGCGGGGCCGCAAGAGACTTCCGCGTCACCTCCACCACAGGCCGCCAGCAAACAGGCCAACGCACCTTTCATCAAAGCGCGCATGCGCGGTTCACCCCTCCCGGCGTGCCCCGGTCTCCCCGGCCATAGCGGGCCGAATCGGGGGTGGGACAGAAGCTCCCGGGCCAGTCATTGCGTTGAGGATCACTGCGCCCGGGGTCGAGCTGTGAGGACACACCTGGGATGGCCGCGCCGGTCCACGACACGGCGTCGAGCACGCGCCCGTCCACCGAGAGCTCGAGCTTCCGGCTGCCCGTTGTATTCGCCAGGTTGAAGTTGAAGGTGCCGAGCACCGCGGGCAGCCCACCATTGAGGGACGCATCCTCACTGCGCGCCAGGACCGCGCGGCCTCCTGCCTTCACGGCCAGACACAGCGCCGAATCGAAAGTCGAGCGGCCTCCGCTCTCATTGGACAGCGACACACCATTGAGGTCCACGTCGCGCAGCGCGAGCACCTCCACCCACTCCCCCATGGCGTCCGCTACCGCCTGTGGGTCCGCCATGAATTCGGTGAGGACAAGCGAGCCCCCATCGGGCCCCCTGCGCGCACGCGTCCTTCCAGTGGTCCGGTCAATACATCCGTCCTCGAGCGTCCCGGCATCCACGCCGCCATCGAAGGTTCCACCGTCGCCAACGCCGCCCAGCGTGCCCCCGTCTCCCTCACAGACACGATTCCCACGACCGGGCGTCCCCACGTTGCCGCGCGAGCCATAGGCGGCCGTGGCTGCGCACCATGCGGAGGGCGCGTCATTCTGGACAGCATCCGCGAGCGGTGCGGACACCTGCGTGGCCACGCCATCCACCGCCAGAGCGTAATCGACCGCGTCGACCACCACGCCCCCGGCCTTCACCTGCAACCGACCACCCGCATTGCGCAGGTCCATGTTGAACGTCGCCACGGGCGGGGGAAGCCCTCCGTTGAGGGTGGCATCCGTGCGACGGGCCAGCACCGCGTACTCCCCCGCCGAGAGCGACAGGCAACCCCCCGCCTTCAGCGTCGCCTCACCCGCCTCGGCGACCAGCGTCACGCCGTTGAGGTCCACGGGGGCCGTGGCTCGCAGCTCCACCCACTCACCCAACGTGTCGTCGCCACGCGGATTGGCCATGAACTCAGTGATGACCAGGTCTCCAGGCGCCGGAAGCAGGACAGGTCTCACGGCATCGCCGCCCGCGGGCCTGCACGTCGCCACCACGCCCGCGTCCTCGGGGACACCCGCGTCGCCCACGGGGCCACAAGGTGCGTTCGCGGCGCCAGGACTCCCCTGGAACGTCCCGCCGGCACCGGCGTCGGGCGAGTCACACCAGCGCGCCAGGTCGTCGTTCCCCGCCATGTCCGGCACCAGGCGGCCGTCGTAGATGCGCGACGCCCCACTCTTCGCGGGCGCGGAGAGCGGGACTTCGTCCAATACCCGCTCACCGCATCGGATGCCCAGCCGTCCGCCCGAGTTCCCCAACGCCCCCAGCCCGTCGCCATAGGCGTGGTCCACGTGCGCGGGCACCGGCCCGTCGCGCACGTCGCCCAGCACCAGATAGTCTCCCGCTGCCACCGTCATCTTCTCGAGGAAGGCATAGGCCGTCTCCTGCGAGCCATCCGCGCGGGACGCGTAGAGCGTCAGCCCATACAGGTCCACGGGGCCGCGCGTGGGGTTGTGCAGCTCCACGTACTCATGGCCCGTGTCCGTCCCCACCGGGTCGTTGAGGTACTCGGTGATGGCGACATCACCGGGCAACAGCCCCGCGCACGCCGCGTCCACGTCTTCGTCCAGGGGCGTTCCCCCACACGCCCACGCGCCCGCCAACCCCAGCAACCAGCCCCACCCCAAGTACCTGCC
>NZ_SRLV01000039.1:0-74414 GCF_006518205.1 Myxococcus sp. CA005
CGTTCCAGCTCAGGTGAATTCGGCGGCGTGTGGCCTCTGGGCCGTTTCTGCCGGACACTGCGGGCGACATGCGCACTCCGGGGCAGCGAGCCCGCGCTCTCGGGCGGGGGTTCATCGGGTGGTTCTTCGTCGTGGGACTCGTCCTGGCAACGCCGGGCATGGCCCTGGACCCCCAGCGTCGTGTCTCGCAGTACAGCCAGGACATGTGGCGCAGCGACGACGGGCTGCCGCAGAACAGTCTGCTGTCCATGGTCCAGACGCGCGACGGCTACCTCTGGCTGGGCACGTGGGAGGGGCTGGCCCGTTTCGATGGCGCGCGCTTCACGGTGTTCGACAAGCGCAACGCGCCGGAGCTGCGCAACCACACCATCAAGGCGCTCGCGGAGGATGCGTCGGGCACGCTGTGGGTGGGCACGGGCCAGGGGCTGGTGGCGTACCGCAAGGGCCACTTCGAGCGCGCGCCGGGCGCCGCCGCGTCGCTGGACTCCGCGCGGGTGGAGACGCTGGTGGCCGCGGATGGCGTGCTCTGGGTGGGGACGACGACGGGCCTCTGGCAGGTGCCGCTGGGCGAGGGCGTGGCGCGCCAGTACACGGAGGCGGATGGCCTGCCTGCCTCCCACATCACGGCGCTGACGCCCGGTGAGGGCACGTCGCTCTGGGTGGGCACGCCGGAGGGGCTGGCCCGGTGGGTGGATGGGCGCGTGGAGCCGGCGCCGTTCCCCTTCCCCGGGCCGGAGTCCCGGCCCTATGTGATGGCGCTGCGTCGCGATGCGACGGGCGTGCTCTGGCTGGGGACGAAAGCGGGCCTCTATTCGTGGAATGGCCTGGTGGCCTCGCGCTTCACGACCGACGAAGGCCTGCCGTCCCTGTCCGTCAACGCGCTGTACGCCGACGGTGACGGCAACCTCTGGGTGGGCACGCATCGCGGCGGCCTGACGCGGCACAACTCGAAGGGCTTCAGCGAGCCGGTGCCCGGCATGGAGTGGATGGCGGAGTCCGCGGTGTTGTCGCTGCTGGAGGACCGGGACGGCCACCTCTGGGTGGGCACCTATTCGGGCCTGATGCGCCTGCGTGACGGTCCCTTCGCCACATATGGCATCCCCGAGGGCCTGGCCGACGAGACGGTCAGCGCCGTGCTGGAGGACCGCCGCGGCACGCTGTGGGTGGGGACCACCAGCGGCCTGTTCCGGTACGAGAACCGCACGTTCCACCACGTGGGCACCGAGCAAGGGCTTCCGGAGAGCGTCATCCCCGCGATGCACGAGGCGCATGACGGGACGCTCTGGGTGGGCACCCTCACCGGTGCATACCGGTATGACGGCCAGCGCTTCACGCGGGTGTCGCGCGCGCAGGGGCTGCCGCACGACGTGGTGACGGCCATCCTGGTCGACTCGCGGGGGGACACGTGGCTGGGCACGCAAGCGGGCCTGGCGCGGATGCATGGCGGCGGCGTGACGGTGTACGGCCCGAAGCACGGCTTCACCAACCCCATCATCGTCATGGTGGAGGACTCGCGCGGCCGGGTGTGGTTCGGCTCGGACACGGGGCTGGTGCGCTGGGACGGCGAGCAGAAGGGCTTCCAGCGCTTCACGCAGCAGGACGGGTTGCCGGGCGACCTGGTGCTGGCGCTGCACGCGGACCCTGACGGTACGGTGTGGGTGGGCACGGAGACGGGGCTGGGCCGGTGGCGCGAGGACACCTGGGCGCGCTTCACCGTCGCGCAGGGCCTGTACGACGACGCGGTGTTCAGCCTGGTGCCGGACGGGGACGGCTCGCTGTGGATGAGCAGCAACAAGGGCGTGTCCCGCGTGTCCCGGCGCGACCTGGAGGACGTGGCGGCTGGCGTGCGTCCGCGTTTGACGACGATGGACTTCGACACGCGCGACGGCATGCGCAGCGCGGAGTGCAACGGCAACACCCAGCCGTCGGCGTGGCGGGGGGAGGACGGGCGGCTGTGGTTCACCAACCTGCGCGGCGCCATCGTGGTGGACCCGGTGCGGGTGCGCGAGAGCCGGCAGCCGCCCGAGGTGCGGATTGAAGAGGTGCGCGTCCAGGGCACGCCGGTGCCGATGGAGGGGCCGGTGGAGCTGGAGCCCGGGGCCTCGCGGCTGGAGATTCGCTTCACGGCCTTCACGCCGGTGGACGCGGCGCGGCTGCCCTTCCGCTACCGGCTGGCGGGCCATGACGACACCTGGGTGCACGCGGAGTCGCGGCGGGCCCTGTACAACGGCCTGCGGCCCGGCAGCTACCGCTTCGAGGTCCAGGCGAAGGGCCGGGACGGCGGGTGGACCGAGCCGGTGTCCCTGGACGTCGTGTTGGAGCCGAAGCTGTGGCAGCGCACGGGCTTCTGGCTGCTGTGCGTACTGGGCGTGGGGATTCTGGGCGTCAGCGTGTACCTGCTGCGCGTGGGGCAGTTGAAGGACCGCGAGCGGTGGCTGGCGGAGCGCGTGAAGGACCGCACGCAGGCGCTGGCGCGGGCCAACGCGGAGCTGGAGGCGAACATGCACACGCTCCGGCAGGCGCAGGCGCAGCTCGTGCAGACGGGGCGGCTGGCGGCGGTGGGACAGCTCGCGGCGGGCGTGGGGCACGAAATCAACAACCCGCTGGCGTACATCGTGTCGAACCTGGAGCACGCCAGCGAGGAGGCGGACGCGCTCGCGCGGGAGTTGGACGGGACGCGCGACGTGGGCGCTCGCTTGAAGGATGTGAATCAGGCGCTGCGTGACGCGCTGCTGGGCGCGGACCGCGTGCGGCGCATCGTCCAGGACTTGAAGATGTTCTCCCGGCCGGATGACGAGAAGCAGGGGCCGGTGGAGTTGCACGCGGTGCTCGACTCGGCGGTGAAGATTGCCATGGGCGAGCTGCGCCCACGCGCGAAGCTGGTGCGCGACTACGGCGACGTGCCGCGCGTGGAGGGCAACGAGGCGCGCCTGGCACAGGTGTTCCTCAACCTGCTCATCAACGCGGCGCAGGCGCTGCCGGAGGGACAGGCGGGGACGAACGAGGTGCGGCTCGTCACGCGCAGGGGCCCGGATGGGCGGGTGGTGACGGAGGTGCGCGACACGGGCAGCGGGATTTCGCTGGAGCTGCTCGGCCGCATCTTCGACCCCTTCTACACGACGAAGCCGGTGGGCGTGGGCACGGGGCTGGGGCTGTCGCTGTGCCACGCCTACCTGACGGCCATGGGCGGCACCATCGCCGTGGACAGCGAGGCCGGGCGGGGCTCGGTGTTCCGCGTGACGCTGAGGGCCGCGGCGGAGGCGCAGCGGGTTGGCGGGGACGGTGCCTCGGTGGAGCCTCCCGCGACGTCGGACCGAGGCGTGCCGGGGGCCGCCGTGCCTGTGACTCCAGCGTCTTCGGGAGACATCGCAACGGTGCCCGATGTGTCTGTCGAGCACGGTGTGGCGGCGAGCGACGCGACCACGATGCGCCTGCGTGGCGAGGCCGCCCCGCGTGCCGAACTGGACTCGACGCCGCAGGCCTCTGCTCCGGAGCGGACGCAAGGCGCTGGGTGGGGCATCACTCCTCCACAGGCGAAGTCCACGGACGGCCGGGCAGCGGATTCCGCCGCCCTGGCGGCGAGCCAGGAGAACGGAGGGCGGATGGCCGCACAGAACGCCAGTGTCACGTCCGGCATGTCACGGTCATCGGAGGCGGGCACCGTGGGCTCGCACCAGGGAGAGCCGTCGTCCACCCATGCGAGCGCGGAGGGGTCGCCTCCAGACCGCATGGGCGAGGATGGACGGTTCTCCGCTACCGAGGCGGCAACGCGAGGCCGCGTGCTGGTGGTGGACGACGATGCCCTGGTGAGTGGCGCCATCCGCCGCACTCTCGCGCGAGAGAACGACGTGGATGTGTTGGTGAGCGCGCGGCGAGCCCTGGAGAAGCTGACCGGGACAGAGGCCCGTTACGACGTGGTGCTCTGCGACCTGATGATGCCGGAGATGACCGGGATGGACCTGTACGACGCGCTCGCGCAGGTGGACTCGCGAGCGGCGGAGCGCATCGTGTTCATCACCGGCGGTGCCTTCACGGCCACCGCGCGGACGTTCCTGGAGCGCGTGGCGAATCCGCGCGTGGAGAAGCCCTTCGACCCGGAAGCCTTGCGCCAGCTCGTCCGGTCCGAAGTGGCGCGTGCTCGCCGGGAGGCGTCGGGCCGGGCGGCATAGCTCCTGGCCCGGCCGTGTCAGAGGTCCAGCACCAGCCGCTTGGAGCGGGCGCGTGACACGCAGACGAGCATGCGCTGGTCACCCGCGGGCTCCGCCTGGAAGAAGGTGTCGCGGTGGTCGGGCTGGCCATCGCAGACCCGTGTGACGCAGGTGCCGCACGTCCCGGCCTCGCAGTCACTGGGGATGCGCACACCGTTGCGACGCAGCACGTTGAGCACCGACTGGCCGACGGGTACCTGCAGCACCTGGCCCGTGCTGCGGATGGTCACCTCGAAACCCTGCTCCTCCCGGCCCGTGGCGGCGCTGGTGCCCTCGGCGGTGAAGGACTCGAAGTGCACCTTCTCCCAAGGCCAGCGGTGCAGGGTGGCCGCGTCGCGCACGGCTTTCATCAACCCCGTGGGACCGCAGCAGTACAGCCGGGCCCCCGGCTGTCGCGTGGCCAGCAGTCCCTTCACGTCCAGGCCCCGGGCCGGGTCCCCTCCGTCGAAGGAGAAGCGCACGTGCTCGGCGAAGGGCGCCTGGGAGAGCAGTTCGTGGAAGGCGGTGCGGCCGGGCGCGCGCGCGCAGTAGTGCAGCGTGTAGTCCGCGCCGGTGCGCTGAAGCACGCGCGCCATGGACAGTATGGGGGTGATTCCGATGCCTCCCGCCACCAGCACGTAGCTGCGCGCGAACAGCAGGGGGAAGTTGTTGCGAGGAGGCTTCACCTCCAGCACGTCCCCCTCGTGCACCCGTTCGTGCATGGCGTTCGAGCCCCCGCGGCCCTTGGCATCGCGGGCCACGGCGATGACGTAGTGGTGGGTCTCCTCCGGGTCGTTGCAGAGTGAATACGCGCGCAGGAAGTCTCCCGGACCTGGGACGCGGACCTCCAGGTGGGCGCCGGCCTCGAAGGGGGGCAGGGGGCCTCCCTCCGTCGCGACCAGCTCGTACGACAGGATGTCCTCGGCCTCGCGAGTCACGCGCGCGACCCGGACGCGCAGGATGTCATTCATCACGGTGCTCTCCCTTCCCCAGTCCCACCAGCGGCGCACCCCATCCTCCCGAGGTACGGTGGCACGGACATTGGCCCGCGAAACGCCCACGGGTGATTGCCCGGGAGTCTCGGAGCCCGTCGCATCCCCAGCGGTGTGGCGGGTTGCCCGTTGAGCGGCCGTGCGGCCAGGCCGCCCATGTGCCGCTCGCGCATCCAAGCGGCGTCATCCCCACCATCCACGACATGCCGCGCTGCGCCAGGGGGCCAGCGGCCAACGAACTCTTCAGGGAGGTGAGTCCATGGATGCCATCGCGTTGCTGAAGGCGGACCACAAGACGGCGGAGCAGTTGTTTCGAAAGTTCGAGAAGGCGGGCCCCAATGCACACAAGTTGAAGCGTCGGCTGGTGGACCAGATGGTCACCGAACTGGCCGTGCACGCCGTCATCGAGGAGCAGGTGTTCTACCCCGCGGTTCGTTCACGCTCGGAGGAGTTGGGGCCGGACGTGCTGCGCTCGTTGGAGGAGCACCACGTGGTGAAGTGGCTGCTGGCGGAGCTGGACGGAATGTCTCCGGAAGCCGAGCGTTTCGACGCGAAGGTGCAGGTGTTGATGGAGAACGTGCGCGCGCACGTCCTGCAGGAGGAGAGCGACCTCTTCCCGGCGCTGAAGAAGGTCTTCCGTCCGCAGGAACTTCGGACGATGGGCGACGTGCTGGAGATGTCGCGGAAGGCGGCGCCCACGCGGCCGCACCCGATGGCGCCGGACACGCCGCCCGGCAACCTGGTCGTGGGCGCGGTGTCGGCGGTGATGGACATGGGCCGGGATGCGCTGAGGGCCGCGCGGCGGAAGGCCACCACGAAGGTGCGCTCGGTGGCGAGCCGGGGCCCCGGTCAGGTGGTGCGGGAGATGGCCGGCGCCGAAGCCAGCGGTCCGTGACATTCCGCCGGGACAGGATTCCGGCCAGTCCGGCGCTCCTTCTTCCCGGAGGGAGAAGGAGCGCCCCGGGCACGGGCACGAGGAATATGAATGTCACCCGTTGACGGCCGTTCCAAGGGGTAAGGACGTTGCAGTACGACCCGCAGCGGCCCATTCCTGAGGAGGCACCATGTTCGCTCGACCTGTTCGACCCCTGTTGCTGACAGCGATGTTGCTCACTGGCCTGACGGCCTTCGCGCAGCCCCAGCCCGTCTCCGCGCCGCGTGCGCAGGCCCCGGCGGGCATGCGGACGATTCGCGTGGAAGGCACCGGTGAGGTGAAGGCGCAGCCCGACGAGGCCTTCATCGACGTGGCGGTGGAGACGCTGGCGCCGAACGCGAAGGCGGCGGGCGAGCAGAACGCGAAGCGGATGGAGAAGGTGATTGCGGCGCTGACGTCCGCGGGTATCGCGCGGCGGGACATCCAGACGCGTAACTACTCGGTGTACCCGGAGTACGCGCCGCCGCTGCCGAACCAGACGGAGCCGAAGCTGAAGGGCTACCGGGTGAGCAACCTGGTGAGCGTCCACGTGAAGGACCTGTCGCGGGTGGGGAACCTGCTGGACCAGGCCCTGGCGGCGGGCGCGAACCGGGTGGACTCGGTGCGCTTCGGGCTGAGCCGCCAGGAGGCGGTGCAGGGCGAGGCCCTGCGGCAGGCGGTGGCGCGGGCGCGCAAGTCGGCGGAGGTGCTGGCCGCGTCGCTGAACGTGAAGCTGGGCGCGGTGCTCGACGCGAGCACGGTGACGGAGCCGCCGCAGCTCTACCCGGCGCGCTTCGCGATGGCCGAGGTCGCGGATGCCCGCGCGATGGCGACGCCCATCCAGCCCGAGGAGCAGACGGTGCAGGCGAAGGTGACGCTCATCTTCGCCATCGAGTAGTTCCGAGGGCCGTCGGGGGCTGACCGGTGCCCCCGACGGGAGTGCGCGCGTCGAGTGGTGGGACGACGTGCGGCTTCTTCCCCTTCCTTCACGGCGGTCCGGACGAGCGCATGGATGCCGATGCGCTGCTGTTCGAACTCCGCTCCCTCCGCTTCACGAAGGGGCTCGGCACGCCGTAGGCAGCCCCTCCGAGTTTCTCCTGCGAAAGCCCGAACCCGTCCTCATGCGCTTTGTTGACGCGGCCGTAGCGCTCGTCCGCGCTGACGAACGAGACCAGGGCGATGATGCGTCGAGCAGCATGGCCTGCTCCTCCTCACTGGCGCGCAGCCGCTCCGAGAGGGCTTTGTTGCGCTGAGACACCCGCGCGGGAGGTACTCCTCGGGCAGGCTTTACGAGGATGAAGGCCGACTGGTGCGTTCGAGGTCGGGGCATCCACGCAGGCCGAGGGGCCGTGCGGTGGAGCGCTTTACCGCCCTCCCGGTCGCCATCAAGGTGCACCTTGGGAAGCACCAGGTTCTCGGCCGCCAGGGCCATCCGCATGTTGAGGAAGAGACAGGAGCGGGCCGGCGCGGGCCGGCCGTCGCGATGAACTTCCACACGCGGGGGATACGAGCGCATGAGGGCAACGCGCGGTTGGAGGCTGATGGCATTCGGGCTGTTCGCCGTGTGGCTCGGTTGCGGCCAGCGGAACGAGAGCCGGGGGCCTCCATCCGCGAGTGAGCGAGAAGGCCGCTCGGATGTCCTTCGCGGCCTCGTGGCCTCACGCGAGCGGCCCCCGGAATCCGGGGCGCCTGGCTCCGGCTCACTTCCCGTGGGCACGCAGGGGGCGGGGCAGGGAGGTTCAGGGCGACCAGCGCCCACGGAGCAGCTCCATGGCCGCGTGGAGTGGGTGGGCGACAACGAGCTGCTCATCCGCGGCGCTGACGGCGTGGAGTACGACGTCGGAGTGGATGAGCAGACCCGCCTCTTCATGAAGGGCGAGCTCGTCACGGGCCTGCGGGAGTATCACGAGGGAGACGAGGTTCGTGTCACCTACGGCGATGGACCCGGAGGTCTGGTGGCGCACCGCGTGGATGGGATGCCGGGGCCCGGTGCCGAACCACCGCGTCAGCAAGAGTCAGCCCCACGCGAGGACACCGCGGGCCCAGGCGCGCCGCTCGATTCACTTCGCTGAAACCGAGGTCGGGGGCGTCTTTCGCGGGAGCGGGTCAGAACGCCCGGCCATCCACACGGAGGCCCGGGGATGAGCTGAGCCCTGGGGTTATCAGGTGGTGGTAGTCGAACGCCGCGCCGGGCGTGGCATCGGGCGACCGGTTGAAGGAGATGTTGTCGAAGGTGCCTCCGTAGGACATCTCATTGACGTTGCTCCCATCGGGCGAGAGGAGCCTGACGACGTCGCCATCGTTGTTGAGGCCCAGGCCGCCCGAGGATGCGGCCACGGTATCGGGCGTACCGGCCGGGAAGCCTCGAGCGCCACCAAAGACGACGAAGACCCGGCCGGGAGCGAGCGTGGTGCCGGGGGCGAAGACATGCCGCACGGATGCGGAGTCCGACAGGCTCCAGCGGGACAGGTCCGCGGTGGAGGTCCCCGCGTTGTACACCTCGATGAATTCGTAGTGGGTGTCCGACACGGTCTGCCCGGGTGGGATGGGCTCGTTGGGCAGGACCTCGTTGATGATGAGGTTGGACAAGGGCTCCGGGTCCGTGACGCCGCCGGAGTCTCCCAGGTCGTAGCTGCTGATGACGGGATAGTGGTCGCTGACGATGTCGCCGTAGTTGGGAATCCACGCGTCCGGGCGCAGGATTTCGACGGAGCCGGGCAGGTAGTTCGCGGCCAGCTCGTTGGAGACGAGCGTGTGGTCGATGGCGTCGGGATAGTCGACGGTGGTGCGCAAGCCGCGCAGGGACAGTGGCTCGGTGATGAAGGTGTAGCGCTGCGTGTCGGCCACGAACGGCGCGAAGGGGCTGGGCAGCGGGGCGCCGTCGCTGCCTTGGGTGATGGACTGGTCGACATCGTCATTCCAGTCGCCAATGACGAGCACGCGCTCGGAGGGCAGGGATGTGTCGAGATACGACTTGAGCGCCGCGCTGGAGCGTTGCCGCTGTTCGTAGGCGGTCTGGTTGTCGAACGCCTTCAGGTGAACGACGATGACGACCAGTGGAGTGCTCACTCCGTCGACGGTGGTGGTGAAGTCCACGCGCAGCGGCGGCCGGCCACCGAAGTCCGCGGCGTTCGCGGTGAGGATGAGCTGCGCCTCCTGAAGCGTGAGGGTGCTGTCGTAGAGGATGCCGGGCTTCTGCTCGCCATTGCTGTAGTAGGCCGTTCCGTTGGGGACGAAGGACGTGTCATTGGCGAGGAAGCCATTGAAGCCGGGAAGCTGCTCCTTGAGGGTGGCAAAGTCCGCGGCGTCCACCATCTCCACGAGGCCCCACACGTTGACCCCCGAGTCGCGAATGATGTCGCGCGCGTGGGCCATCTGAAGGTCGTCCGGCGGGCCCTGGGTGGGGGCACCGAACCACTCGAGGTTCCAATGGCCCACTGTGAGGGGTGCGCTGGCGGTGCGCACGTGGAGGACCATCGCGTGCCAGCCCTGTTTGCCCGTGGCGTCCGTCACCGTGACTGTGAATGCTGAGTACCCGAGCTCCGAGAGGGTGCCGCTGAGGGTGCCTGCTGTTGAGAGCGTGAGCCCCGAAGGCGGCATCCCCGACACGATGTGCCAGGAAAGCGGCGCCTTTCCGCCGGATGCTTGCAGTTGGGTGGCGTAGGGCAGGTCCTTGCGCGCATCGGGCAGCGATGTGGTGACGACGGTGGGGAGTTCGTAGACCGTGAGGGTGAAGGCGCGTGTGCCCGTCCGTCCGTTCGCGTCGGTGACGACGGCCTGTCCGCTGGTGGTGCCGGGAGCGGGAGGCGTGCCTGAGAGCCGTCCGGAGGCGGAGAGCTGCAGCCAGGAGGGAAGGGGGCTGGCTGGAGCGAACGAATACGGCGCCTTTCCGCCGGTGACGGAGTACGTGGCGTTGAAGGACTGCGAGACATACCCGTCGAGCTGAATCGCAGGTCCATCCACGGACGGAGGCCGGTGCACGACAAGGTCGAGCGCCCGGGTGCCGACGCGTGCGTCGGCGTCGGTGACTTGGACGGAGAAGGAGAAGGTACCCGTCGTGGACGCGGTGCCTTCGAGCAGGCCGGCGCTGGTGAGCCGGATGCCGGCGGGAAGCGAACCCGCGCTGAGCACCCATGCATAAGGCGCCCGTCCACCCATCACCAACAGGCCTTGTCGATACGCGGCATCGGTATAGGCATCCGGTAGCGCGCTGGGGGTGAGGGTGATGCCGCCCTGGACGGTGAGGTTGAACGTGGCGGACGACGCACGGCCATTGGCGTCCTGGATTTCGACCGTGAAGGAGGCGGCTCCTGGTTCGCTGGGTGTCCCTCGGACACGGCTGGCATCCAGTTGGAGGCCCGTGGGCAAGGCACCTGAGGTGATGCGGAACGTGAGCGGTGGTCGCCCTCCAACGGCGTGAAGCTCCGTGGAGTAGGCCGCTCCGAGCGAGGCGGAGGGGAGCGTGTCGCTCGCGAGATAGGGCGCGGTGAAAGTGGAGAGCGAGAGGACACGTTGGCTCGAAAGCCCGGTGGCGTCCTGCACGTGGACGGTGACGGAGAAGGTGCCGGAGCTGGCGGGAACGCCGGAGATGTGCCCCTGTGTATCGAGGCGCACGCCCGACGGGAGGGTGCCCTCCGCGAGCGTCCAGGTGTACGGCGTCGTGCCGCCCGAAGCATCGAGTTGCGCGGCGTAGTTGTCGCCGACGTATGCATCGGGGAGCGTGGATGACGCGACCTGGAGGCCGGCGTTGAGCACCTCGAGCTCGAACGTGGCGCGAACAGTCCGTCCGCGGGAATCACGGACCTCCGCGTCGAAGGATGAGGTGCCTGCCGATTGGGGCGTCCCGGTGATTTCGCCCAGGGTGGAGAGGCTGAGTCCGGTGGGCAGTGCGCCCTGCGCGACGCGCCACGAATAGGCAGGCGTGCCTCCCGAAGCGGTGAGGGAGCTGCGATAGGCCTGCGCGACGGATGCGGCGGCGAGCGCCTCCGTGGTGATGGCCAGTCCCGGTCCAGTCTCGTCAGTGCGGGGAGGCGCGGAGTCAGAACATGCGGTCAGCAGCAGCGCGAGGATGGGAAGCAGGGCGTGATGGGCGCGCATGAAGACTCCGGCCCGCGAAGGAGTCGGGCCCACGGATGAGGTGTCGGCACTGTAGAGGCAGCCGTGACGACGGCGCACAGGGTCCCACTGTACCCAGAGCAAAGAAAAGGGCCGCGGCTCACAAGGAGCCGCGGCCCGGAGGCTTCAGAGTGAAACCATTAGACTACAGGTTGGGCACGCCCCACGAAGGAGCACCCACCGCCCAGTCTTCCTTCATGTTGGTGTCCGTCGCGCTGATGCGGCGGACGCTGTTGCTCGTGGCATCAGCGTTGTTCGGAATGCCCGCCCAGGATGCGGACACGTCACCAGCGGAGGGCGTGGACGTGTTGGTGCAGGGGGCACCGTTGCAATCCACCGGGGACCACTGACCAGCGGCCTGCATGGCCTGCAGGTTGCCCGGGAATGCACCAGGCGGAGTTCCCGCGGCACGGAAGGGCACCGCATCCTGGATAGCGCCTGCGGCGTCCTTCACGAGGATGACGCGGCTGGAGTAGGTGATCGCGGAGTCCGTGCCCTTGCTTTCGCCGACGAAGTCCCAAGCCGTGTCGTAGTTGCCAGCCGCGGTGCTCGTGGGGAACTGGTCCTTGGACGTGGTCTCCGCCTTCACGGTGGCGGGCGCATTGATATGCACCACGATGATGTCTCCCGCAGCGACGTCCACGTCAGGGAGCCTCGCCAACAGCCGAGCAGTAGTCACATCCATCTCAACGGTGATATTGTTGGTTGTTCCCGCAGTAATGACCTGCAGCTCGACCAGATCCTGGTGCGACGCGGCGTTCGGCTGCACCTCGGTCAGACGGAGAACGGCCGGCGTGCGGAAGCCGCGGAACGCCTGCGTGCTGCCCTCGGCGGCCACAACGCCACCCGCCAAGTCCGTCACGGTGTTCGCAACGGTGACAGAGTAGTTGGTGCCCGGGGTCTGCTCGCTCGTGGTCAGGAAGACCTGCTTCCCTTCGACGCGGAACGCGGAAACAGTCAGGCTCTCGGTGAGCGTGAACTGCTCCGGCGCGTTGGTGATGCTCGCCGCCGAGATGTTGCGGCTGAAGCTGAGCACAAGCTCCGTCAGCGATGTCGCGGAAGCCGACTCGAACGTCGGCGCGGCGCAGCCCGACAGGGTGAGCTCAGACGCCGTGAACGCGGACGGCTGCGCGTTGGCGTCGAACCGCCAGATGGGGCCCGCGTTCAGCGTGAACGTGCAGCCCTGGGTGATGTCGAGCTCGGTGGCGAGCGTCGCGGGCACGCGGAGCCGGAAGTTGGCGGCGCCAGCGGTGACACCCGCGGTGGTGATCTGGAATCCAGTGTAGCCGGCGCCAATGCCACTGCCGGCCGCGGCAATCGTGCCCGTCAGGTAGGTGAGCTCGGACTCCACGGAGTCCAGACCGGTCACCAGCGTGTCCGACGTGTCCGCGGAGCGGTTCACGGCGAGGCCGGCCGGCGTGGCCGTCGACTGGGTCTGAACCGGGTGGCCTTGGCTGATGACCGTGGTTCCGGTGACGGCGGACGCGGAGCGCAGACCGCCGTCGGTCGCCTTCGACGACACGGAGAAGCTGACCCGGTCACCCACGGCGACCGCGGCCAGCGCCGTCGCGTCGGACACGAACAGGGCGGGGCCCTGGGCCTCGGCCTGGACGAAGAAGCCGGGGAGCTCGCTGCTGCCCGTCACCGCGGGCTTGATGAACGTGACGAACGCACCCTCGATGGCCAGCGCGGGGTCGAGCGCGCCATCCGCCGCATCCCGGACCGCCTGGATCTGCGTGCTGGTCGTCGCCACCGGCGTGACAAAGCCCGAGTCCTCGCACGTGCTCGTCGTGGTGTTGCAGGTCTCGGTCAGACCGCAGGTCGCGTTGCTGGTGCAGCCCTCCGGGTCGGTGCCCGCGTCGCCTTCGCCGGCATCCGGCTCGGTGCCCGCGTCTTCCTCGGTGCCCGCATCCGGGCCCTGGGTGATGTCGCGCTGCTCGCACGTTCCAGAGTTACAGGTCCACTGCTTGCCAGCGGCCGGCGTGCCCTTGTCCGTGCGGCAGTCAAACTGGTCAACGCATTCGTCGCCACATCCCGTGCCCATCGTGACCATCACGGCCGTGACGACCGCCGGGAGCCAAAATCGTCTCTGCATGAGTTCCCCTCCATGGGAAGCAGGTTGCGTCCCCCTTACACCTGAACCGGAGGGCAATCCAATGTCCGCTCCTGGTGACATGGGCATTTCACACAAGGGGTGCCCGGATTTTCAGGCGTTCAGGGATTGGCCTGAGGAGACATGGCCGGAGGGCCGGAATACAGGTCGATGACTTCGGAGATGGCGCTCTGACACACCGCGCAGAATGGGACGCGATCCCGAGTGAACATCACGCAGTCGACCTGTGGTCGGTAGTAGCCCTTCGACTCGTACATGGCCCCCTCGAAGGCTCCGACCCGGCCTGAATACTTCTGTGAGGAAAGGAACTTTTCCTCCCAGTCCCGCTGGGCCAGGAAGAGCTTGTCCATGTCTGACTCGGGCTTTCGCTGCGCCCGAATGTGGCCGCGCTGCTTCTGCACGGCGGTGGCATGCTTTTCGTATCCCTCCTTGTTCCAGGGGGTAGGCAGGGGTGTTCCTGGTGACACCAGGTGCTTCCACTTCAGGCCTTCCGGGGAGTGGAGCGCGGTGACGTTCTTCTCCCAGGGCTCCAGGCGGTCCGCGGCGGGCGCATAGACGGATTCGGAGGTGTAGTACTCGTCCGCCAGCCCGGCGAAGTGGTGGCCGAACTCGTGCACGAAGACGTAGGGTGCCCACAGGCTGTCCGAGGCGACGGTGCCGTAGAGCCCGAAGATGCCGCCGCCGCCGTAGGTGTTGCCGTTGACCAGGATCTCCACGAACTCGTAGGGCGCGAAGGCCGCTGCCTCGCGGAAGGCCTTGTTGTCGAAGGTGAGCACATATCGCTCACTGCCAAAGGCATCGTAGGTGGCACCGATGGGAGAGCGCCGGTGGACTCCCGTTGAAGGGCGAGAGATGCCGGACTGGGCCGCGGCGGGGACGAGCCCCCACACGTTGAAGTCCGACTTGCGCTCCTTGAAGGGAGAGAAGGTGAAGAGGATGTCCACCATGTGCCGGGCATCCTTCTCGAACTTGGCGTGCTCGGCCTTCGTGTAGCCGTCCCCCAGGATGAGCAGGTCGACCTTCTGCGCTGACGGCCCGTTCTCCAGCAGTTTCAGCAGCGGCCCGGGTGCGGGGGGAGACGAGGCGTCGACGAACATGTCCTTCGGGTCGACAACCAGCGACCACACTTCGCGGAAGGCATTCTGGGCATCCCGCTTCTTGAGGAGCACCTGCACGGGGCGCTCCGGCGCGGGGAAGCGGAGGGACTCATGGAAGGTGCGGTTGCTGCTGCGCGCCTCGTTCGTGACCTCCCACTCGCCGTAGATGGACGCAAAGCCTCGCGAGAACAGGAGCCGGTTGTTCTCCCGGCCTCGGACCTCGAAGAGGTACTTGCCGAGGTTCGTCTCGTCGATGGCTCGTTCCGGGTGGCCGGGCCAGGGCAGCGGCTCGATGACGACCTTGTCGAGGCTGAACCGTTCCTCGGTGGCGTTCCCGGTGTGGAAGTAGTCGACCCGGAGGGTTCGGGGAGAGGCCGCGGAGGCGCTCGTGGCCAGCAGCAGGACGAAGAGGGCTCGCATCATGGGCGGCACTCTATGCGCCGTGGTCGCCCGCGGGTGTGTGTTGACGCTCCTTTCCCATCCAGCACTCGACGTGTCTGCTTGCCTGCTCAAGAGGTGGACTGGCTCGGATGGTCCACCTCTCGCGGAATGCGTGTCCTTGGATTCGTGAATAGTGCGTCAGAACGAACCGGACAGTGAGGCCGCCGCGCCGTGGCTGTCCGCGGAGAGTCCGACCGACACGGGCGGCGCCGAGTTCGAATCAGGAGACAGGAGGTAGAGCACCGCGCCCGTGACAACCGCCGCGCTCCCACCGATGAGCAATCCATTGAGGACGTTGCTCTTCTGAACCAGCGAGTCGCGAAGCCCCATCGCCTCCTTGTCGCTGGACAGAATCCGGCCGTTGTCGAGCCGCTTCTCCAGTGCGTTCACATCCTTCTGAGCAAGAAGGCGGACGATGCCTGCGCCACTGAATGCGGCCACACCCGTTCCCAGCGCGACATACGAGGCCGTGCGGAGTCCGGAGGTGGAGCGTGTTCTGGACGCGTCGCCCTCTGACATGAGGTTGGGGGCCGTCAGGTCCATACCGCCTGCTGACGCGCTCCCGTTTCGGCCCACGTTCCCGGAAGATTCCCACGGGGCCTTTCCATTGGCGTTCATCACCACGAGGTTGGAGGGTGAGCGGCCGGTTGTGACGAAGTCGACCAGCGCCGCGAGTGCCTCGTCCGGAGCGTCCGCGCCCTGGGTCTTGAAGCCGCCTTCGCGGAGCTTCTGTCCTCCTTCGACATTGAGGACGGTGGCCGCGAACCACTTGGGCCCGCTGCTCGGGCGCTCGAGCCGGACGACGATGACCTCTTCCACTCCGAGCGTTCCACCCAGCCGGACCGCATGGCTCAGCGTGCGCTCGTCATTGCCGTCCGAGGTGGCGAGGCAGGGGAAGGGGCTCGCGGAGACAGCGCCCTCATAGGCGACGTCGACGAGCAGCGGCGTCTCCGTGCCCTGCACCTGGATGTGCCGTGGGAAGCTCGTGGTGGCGCCTTTGACGAGCGTGAGGTGATAGGTACCCGGGACGGCATCGAGTGACAGCGGCGTCTGCCCAAGCTTGAGCCCATCCAGGTACACGTCCGCGGCGGGCAGCGTGGACTTCACGGACAACTTCACCTTGCGCGTCTGGGCGAGTTCCTTCCGGAGCTTGTCGAAGTTCTGTCGAACGGAAGGGGCGAAGTAGTCCGGGTTGAGCTGGTACTCGGGCTGGAGCCGCAGCACGTTGCGGAACGCGGTGTCGCTCTCCTTGGGCTTGCCCATGGCGCGGTAGTTGAGGCCGTGGAGGAGCTGGGCTTCGACGTAGAGCTTCCAGCGGGCGTCTCCCACAGGGAGCCGAGTGATCTGCTGCAGGGCTTCGTCGACGGCTTGGAGCGTCCTGGCGTTGCGGCCTTCGTAGAACTGGTCTTGGGCCGCTTCGAGCTGCCGCTGGATGTCCTCGTAGCTCTTGGTGGGCTGCGGGAAGAGCCGGTCGCTGAACTGGTTGGCGGTGAGGGTGTCCTGCTCGGGGCGCGAGGCGAGGGCACCCAGGAATGCCTTGGCCTGCCCGCTCAGCTCCGCGTCCTTGCAGTCACCACTGGCCACCACCGTGCGGCGGGGGGCCGAGTATGCAGTCGTGGACACAAGGCATGCGACAATTGCTGTTGCGATCCTCATCTTTGACTCTCTTGGATACGTAGCTGATGGGCTGAGGCTTGATTTATTTGTTTCTGCGATATACGACAATTTCGACGTGTTGTTCTTCTCTTGGCTCGGTCCAAGCCAATGCCAGATTTCCGGAGGTGTCTGCGTCGAAGCTGTGTGCTCCTATGGAGGTTTGCGTCCCGGGAAAGGCCGCCCGGCTGTTCCATACGAGCTGCCATTGATTGTTCTCTCGACGATGGATGTTGATCATTCCCCCCAGGGTGTCATGTTCGGTCGACATCAGGAGGAGCGCATCATTGGTGGTGAGAGTGCTCCCACGGACTGTTCGGATGCTCGTTGCGTCCGTCCGCGGCGGAGTTCCTAGCGAGACCCATTGGTTGTTGGACCAAATGCTGGAGAACAGGTCATCTTGTGTGCCTGTGCTGCTTCCCGTCCAGGAGATGATGGGTTCATCAGCTGAGTTGAAAAGGAGTGACCTGAGACCGGAGGAATTGGAGGTTTGGTTTGCGCTGCTGTTGACGGACTCTCCTAGTTGCGCCCACTCGCTTCCCGTCCAGCGCCAAACGACGATGCGTCCCCGCATCTCAGTTGCGGGATGCGCAAGGGCGATCGTGGGGTTGTCACGAGAGTCGAGCGCGAGTTGGGGCGTCCGTACCCAGTAGAGGGAGTCATACACAGGAGGACCAATTCGCTGCCACTGCTCATTGAGCCATTGATAGACTTGGATACCGCCCTCGGCGTCTTCTGGGTCCATGCTGGTTGCAACGACAGGCCGACCGTCGCTGGTGAGCGCGAGTGCGACATCCCAGGCATGGGGTCGTTCAGGAACGATTCCTTCGCTGCCTCCAAGTCGTTTCCATGTTTCGCCATTCCATTGTGCGACGTGGATGTAATTGTTGAACTCTGCGCCGAGGTTTTCCGTCCAAGCGATGATTGGATTTCCGTTTGGGAGGATTTGGAGATTGGGGGAAAAGATGGTGAATTCTTCTGGACTCGTTTTCAGCCCGCCTCCGAGCTGTTCCCAGGAGTCACCATCCCATCGGCTCACGAACAGGTTCCCCGTTTGACCATCAAACCGATGTGTCAGAACTGTAGGGTGCCCGCTTGGGCCAAGCTTGAGGTAGGCAGTAACTCCCGCATAGGGATGGCGTGGAACGATTGAGTGCGTCGGATACGGCACGAACTCAGGAACAGCCCAGCTCCACGCCTCCTCCAGATTCACAGCGGCATTCCCAGCCAGGTCCGTCACAGTTCCAGAGAAGGCCAGGGCCACGGTGCTCGGCGCGGTCATCTGTGTCACGGGCACCACCGTCACTGTCTTCCCATCCTCCGACAGGGACGCCGTGTGGGCCACGGCTATGTCGCCCACCGTCAGGTGCACGGACTCCGTCGTCACGGTGCTCTGCTTCACGGGCTCGGAGAACTCGGCGCGGATGGGGCTCTGCACCCAGACCTCCTGGGCGCCCGGTTCCGGCACGCGTGACACCACCCGCGGCGGCGTCCGGTCCACCACCACCTCGCGGTTCGCGCTCACGTACGCGACATCTCCCAGCGCCGCGCGCGCCTCCAGCCGGTACGTCCCTTCCGCTTCTCCCGCCGTGTCCCAGGTGTACGTGTATGGCGGCGCCAGCTCTGCCATCACTTCGCCGTCCTTGAGCAGTTCCACGCGGTCCGGCGTATGGCCCGTCACGTCGAGTCGGACCTCGACCACACCATTCGTGTAGGCCGTTCCCGCCGGCGCGGTGATTCGCACCTCTGCCTGTGCGGGCTCGACGGCCGGCACGTTGATGCACGCGGACGCACACAGGAGGACGACGGCCGCCGTCCAGGGCGGCGGAAGGAAGCGTTCGGAGATGTTCATGGCTCGCGGGCCGAGTGCAGGTTGCGTTCCGTTTCCTGCCCGACAGTCGCTCGCACATACCAAGCCCGCTCCGCTTCCTCCAACCCACCCGTGCTCCGCGAAAAGCCGAGCCATCTCCACCCCTTACCCGCGTGCCACCCCGCCTCCACGTCCCGTGCGGACGCATCACTTCGCGCCCAGCCCCCGTCCCGGCAGTGGACCCCCATCCCCGGCGGCGGTCTGGGACGTGGACCCTCGCGCCGCTCTGCCGCCTGCCCTCCAACCAGGTGTTCGATGACCCGGTGCGTCGCTGTGTGCAATCGCCATCTTCGCGAGGGGAACTCAGGCCATGCGCTGGGGCTCGGCCCGACAAGGAGAACGCGGACATGAAGCGAGCCTGGAAGAACCAAGTCGTCGTCGTCACCGGCGCGTCCAGTGGCATTGGCCGCGCCACCGCGCTGGCCCTGGCGAACAAGGGGGCCCACGTCGTCCTGGCCGCCCGGCGCGAGGAGCCGCTGGAGGACCTGGCTCGCGAGTGCCGGGGGCTCGGCGTCCAGGCCCACGTCGTGCCCACGGACGTGTCCGACGTGGCCGCCGTGCAGCACCTAGCGGACGAGGCGCGCAACGTCTTCGGCCACTTCGATGCGTGGATCAACAACGCGGGCGTCTACCTCATGGGCCGTCTCGAAGAGACACCGGATGACGCCTTCCGACAGGTGATGGAGACGAACTTCTTCGGCACTGTCAGCGGCGCTCGCGCCGCCGTGGCCCAGTTCCGCCGGCAGGGCTACGGCACTCTGGTCAACGTCTCCTCGACCTTTGGGGCGGTCGCCGCGCCGTATGTCAGCGCCTACGTGGCCTCGAAGCACGCCGTGCGCGGCTTCTCGGCGTCTGTCCGCCAGGAACTGCTCGGCACCGGCATCGACGTGTGTACCGTGCTCCCCGCGGCCATCGACACGCCGCTGTGGCAACACACCGCCAACTACACCGGCTGGCGCATCCGTCCCGTGGAGCCCGTCTACACGCCGGAGCGCGTCGCGCGCGCCATCCTCCGGGTCCTCCGCAGCCCCAAGCACGAGGTCTTCGTCGGCCCCGCCGCTCGGAGCTTCGCCGCCATGCACGGCCTGCTGCCCCGCACCTTCGAGCGCACCATGAACGGCGTCACCGAGGCCCATCACTTTGAGAAGGAGCGCCAGGGCCACACCTCTGGGACGCTCTTCCGTCCGATGGCGGAGGGAACGGGGACCTCGGGGGGCCACCACGCGGCGGGCAAGCAATGGCTGCGCCGGCTGTTGGTCGCCGGGGGCGTGGCCGCGGCGGCGTTCTCCCTCGGAAAGAAGCGGGAGGCACGGGGGCTGAAGGCCCGTTTCGCCCATGCACTGGGAGTATGAGGGTCCTTTTTGCGTCACGACGCGTCACCGGTTGCTGCGCCGTGACCGGGCCATGACAAAGCGTGGAGAGAGTCCCGCTCGCCATGAATGACATCGCCGTCCTCGTCAACCTGCGTGCACGCCGGGGCTCCGAAGGCATGGGAGGGCTGGTCCAGCGCTTCCTGCCCCGGGCACGCGTGGCGCTCACCCGTTCGCTCGACGAGGCCCGTGCCTGGATTTCGGACACGCTCCGGCCCAATCCGCCCTCCCTCCTCCTGGCGGGCGGTGGTGACGGGACGATTACGGGGCTGCTCAACGAGCTGCGCACCGCGGGGGTGGCCCTGCCGGCCATTGGCGTGCTCCCGATGGGCACCGGCAACGCCTGGGCCCGCGTCACCGGCGCGCCCCGGCCCGCGGAGGCCTTGAAGCAGATCGCCGCCGTGGGCGAGCGCCTGCCGCCCCTGCGCCCCTTCGCCCTGGTTCGCGTGGAGGGCAAGGTGGCCCCCTTCGCCGGCACGGGCTGGGACGCGGAGATGATTCAGGACTTCAAGAACCAGCTCGCCGCCTCCGGTCCGCTGCGCAGCACCCAGGCCGGCCTGCGCGGCTACCTGGGCGCCATGTTCACCCGGACGGTGCCTCGCCACCTCTTCGGCGAGGGCAACCCCTCAGTGTCCGTCTACAACCTGGGCGACCCCGCCCTCACGGTGGACGCGCGGGGCTCCGTGCAGCCCGTGCCGCATGGGGACAAGGGCGCGCTCCTGTACCGGGGGCCCGCGGGCGTCGCCGGCGCGGCCACCACGCCCGAGTGGGGCTTCGGCTTCAAGGCCTTCCCCTTCGCGCAGGCGGTGCCCCACCGGCTGTCCGTGCGCGTCTATGGCGCCGGTGTGATCGAGGCCACCCGGAACATGTTCCGCCTCTGGCGCGGCGAGCACCCGATGCCCCACATGCATGACTGGTTCGTCCAGCGCCTGCGCATGGACTTCGACCGGGAAGTGCCCTTCCAGATGGGCGGCGACGTCATCGGCATGCGGCGCTCGCTGGAGTTCGACCTGGCCGAGGAGAGCGTTCAGCTCGTCGACTGGCGCCAGCTGTCGCGCATGGTCCGGACCTAGGCCGCGCGGGCCCGGCGGCCACTCCGTCCGCGACTTGACCCGGGTGTGTTCCGGACACTATGCCGGGACCCGTGAGCTACACCTATGAGTACCCGAGGCCGGCGCTGACGGTGGACTGTGTCGTCTTCGGTCTGGATGACGAGGACCTGAAGGTGCTGCTCATCCGCCGCGGGGTGGAGCCCTTCGCCGGGCGGTGGGCACTGCCGGGGGGCTTCGTGCGGATGGAGGAGTCGCTCGACGACGCCGCGCGCCGGGAGTTGGATGAGGAGGCGGGCATCCGGCCGAACCACCTGGAGCAGCTCTACACGTTCGGCGCCCCGGGGAGAGATCCACGCGGGCGCGTCGTCACGGTGGCGTACTTCGCGCTGGTGAAGCTCAGTGACCATGTGCCGCATGCGGCGACGGACGCGCGGGACGCGGCGTGGTTCTCCGTCTGGGATACGCCGAAGCTGGCCTTCGACCACGTGGACGTGCTCGGCACGGCGCTGCAGCGGCTCAAGGGCAAGGTCCGCTATCAACCCATCGGCTTCGAGCTGCTGCCTCCCAAGTTCACGCTGACGCAGCTCCAGCGGTTGTACGAGGTCATCCTGGAGCGGGAGCTCGACAAGCGGAACTTCCGCAAGAAGATCCTCGCCATGGACCTGCTCGAGGAGCTGGACGAGGTGGAGCAGGACGTCTCCCATCGGGCAGCGCGCCTCTACCGGTTCGACCACAAGAAGTACAAGCAGCTGGAGAAGGCGGGCTTCAACTTCGAGCTCTGACCCGCTGCGGGTTCGAGGGAGCCCCCGGCAGCTCGTGACATTGACATCGTGTGATTTGGACACTATGTTGGTGTCATCGAGACACGAACATGGGTGCGACCCAGGTTCGTGAGAGGCCGCTGCCCGTGGGGTGTCCACTGGCTGAAGCGTGCCGCCGTATCGCCGCCTGTCTCGCCGCACGTGCCCTTTCAGGGCCACGGGAGAGCCATGTCCGCGCTGCCCTTCGACGTCGCCGCTGCCTCGGTGCTGGGCCGGGAGCACGCCCGAGCGGGTCGCAACAACCAGGATGCGCTGTGCATCCGCGCCAGTGAGCATGGCCTGGTGGCCGTGGTGACGGATGGCTGTGGCAGCCAGCCCTGCAGTGAGCTGGGCGCACAACTGGGCGCGCGCAGGTTGGCGCGGGCCGCGCTGGTGCGGCTCGCGGACGGTGAGCGCGTGGATGAGCCCACCTTCCTTCCAGGCCTTCGTGAGGATGTGTTGTGCCTGCTCAGTGAGCTCCGGGCGGACCTGGGGCGGGAGGTGATGGGGGACTTCCTCTTCACCGTGGTGGGCGCGGTGGTGACGCCCTCGCTGACGCTCGTCTTCTCCGCGGGAGACGGCGTGTGGGCACTCAATGGCGAGGTGCATCCGCTCGGGCCATTTCCGGGGAACGCGCCGCCGTATCTCGCCTATGCGTTGATGCACGGAGAGGACGTCGCGCTGACCACGCGGGCCCTGGTGCCCACGGAGGACGTCCACGCGCTGCTGCTGGGCACCGACGGTGTGGTGGACCTGGAGCGGCTGGCCACCACGCGCATGCCGGCGGGGAACGAACTCGTCGGGCCGCTGTCGCGGCTCTGGACGGAGGACCGGTACTTCGCCAACCCGGATGCCCTGCGCCGCCGGTTGGCCTTGCTCAACCGAGAAGCCGTGCGCGCGGACTTCGCGTCCCAGCAACTGGCGCGAACTCCGGGCCTGCTGCCGGATGACACCACGCTGGTGGTGCTGCGCCGCCGCATGGGGAGGGCGTGAGGCCATGGACGTCTGGCTCGAAGGCAAGAAGGTGCGGTTGAACCCCGCGCGAGCGCTGGGCAAGGGCGGCGAGGCGGACGTGTTCGACATGGGGGATGGCCGCGCCCTCAAGGTGTTCAAGCCACCCGAGCACCCCGACTACACGGGCCTGCCCGCGGAGCAGGCCGCGGCGCGTGTCCGGTTGGACGAGCACCAACGCAAGCTGCGCGTCTTCCCGGCAGGACTGCCCGGCCGGGTGGTGGCGCCCCAGGCCTTGGCGACGGACAAGAAGGCGCACGAGGTCCTGGGATACGCCATGCGCAAGCTGGACGGCGTGGAGCCCTTGCGGCGCTTCGGAGAGCCGTCGTTCCGCAGGGCAGGCGCGGCGTCCGGGCGGGTGGTGGACCTGCTGCGCGACCTGCATCGGACGCTCGACGCGGTGCATGCGTCGGGCGTGGTGGTGGGGGACTTCAACGACCTCAACGTGCTCGTGGCGGGGACGTCGGAGGCGTACCTCATCGACGCGGACAGCTTCCAGTTCGGCGGGTTCCTCTGTCCGGTGTTCACGGAGCGCTTCCTCGACCCGCTGCGGCTCGGGAGCACGGGCACGCAAGGGTTGGTACCCAGCCGCCCCGCTTCCATCGAGAGTGATTGGTATGCCTATGCCGTCGCGGTGATGCAGTCGCTGCTGTGCGTGGGGCCGCACGGAGGCGTCTACAAGCCCAGGAGCGCGGCTGCTCGGACGACGTCCGCGGGCCGGGTGCTCCAACGCATCACCGTGTTCCATCCGGAAGTGCAGTATCCAAAGCCCGCGTTGCCGCTGGCGACCTTGCCGGACGACGTGCTGCACCACCTGCACCGCGTCTTCGTGGAGGACCTTCGCGGCGTCTTTCCGTATCCGCTGCTGGAGGGGCTGCGCTTCACCCCCTGCGCATCGTGCGGCGTGGAGCATGCGCGAGCGGCCTGCCCGACGTGTCAGCCCCACGCCACCGCGACTGCCACGCCGGTGACGTCGGTCCGAGGCCAGGTGACGGCGACGCGGTTGTTCTCCACGCGAGGCGTGCTGGTGCACGCGAGCAACGAGGCGGGCATCCTTCGCTGGCTCTACCACGCGGAAGGCGCGTACCGGCGCGAGGACGGACGCGTGGTGCTGCGCGGGGCGCTGGACCCGTCGCTGCGCTGGGCCTTGCAAGGGGACGTGACGCTGGTGGGCCGGGGCGGTGAGGTGGCGGTGCTGGCGCCCGGCCGGCCCCCGGACCGGATGGGCGTGGATGCGCCGGAGGGCCAGTCCGCTTTCGCCACCAACGCGCGGCACCGGTACTGGGCCGTGGGCGGCGGGCTGTGGCGGGACGGCGCATATGGGCCGGAGCGCGTGGGCGCGGTGCTCGAAGGACAGACGCGGCTCTTCGTGGGGCCACGCTTCGGGTTGGGCTTCCATCGCGCGGGCGGTCTGCGCGGCGCCTTCGTCTTCGATGCGGAGCGCCTGGGCTTGAAGGATGGACTGTCGCTCCCCTGGCCCACGGGAA
Source organism: Myxococcus sp. CA005 (assembly GCF_006518205.1). NCBI lineage: Bacteria > Pseudomonadati > Myxococcota > Myxococcia > Myxococcales > Myxococcaceae > Myxococcus > Myxococcus sp. CA005. The sequence continues at coordinate 24,102 of NZ_SRLV01000039.1, forward strand.
AGCTCGTGGACGTGGACTGTGTCTTCGATGGGCCCTCCGCCTGGCTGTTCCTGGTGGAGGAAGCCGGTGGGCGCACGCTGCATCACTGCGTGGTGGTGGGCCACGACGGGGCCGTGCGCGCGAGCGCGGTGGCGGAGGCCGGTGACGGCTCGTGGCTGGGCAGCGCGCCACGTGGACGGTGCGCGGCGGGCGACGCGCTGTTCTGCGCCACCGATACGGGGCTCACCCGTGTGGAGCTTCGGCAGGGCCGCCTGGAGGCGGTGCGCGAGTTCCCGGATGCCGAGCCCTTCGTGGACGCGGGCTGCTCGCTCTTCCTCGTGCGGCAGGGGCTGGCGGTGGTGGGGCGGCAGGACATCACCGTGCTGCGAATGAACTGAAGGGACGTTTCTCAACCGCGTGGAGCGGGTGCCTCCACGCCTCACAGGAGGTAGGACGATGAAGACGCAAGTGAAGGCGCTTCCGCTTCCGAGGTTCTACGACGCGGCCCATGCCGGGCAGTTCGGATACAGCCCTGACGCGGGGAAGCTCCAGGTGGAGGCCCAGCGCTGGCGCGCGGCGAACGACGTCTCCATGTCGGCGACGGACGCGTTCAACCTGCACCTGTTGCTCATCGACGTGCAGAAGGACTTCTGCTTCCCAGAGGGCTCGCTCTACGTGGCGGGACGCAGCGGGCGCGGCGCCGTGGATGACAGCCGTCGCATCGCGGAGTTCATCTACAGCAACCTCGGCGCGCTGACGAACGTGACGGCGACGCTCGACACCCACTTCGCGTACCAGATTTTCTTCCCGTCTTTCTGGGTGGACCAGGACGACCAGCCGCTGACGCCGTACCGCGAGGTGACGCGCGAGCAGATTGAGCGTGGGCAGGCGCGGCCCAACCCCGCCATGGCGAAGTGGCTGTGCGGTGGCAACTACCCCTGGCTGCTCAAGCAGGTGAAGTACTACTGCGAGGAATTGGAGCGGGCGGGCAAGTACACGCTGTACCTGTGGCCGCCGCACTGCCTGCTGGGCAGCGACGGGCACGCGCTGGCGGGGGTGGTGCAGGAGGCGCGGCTGTTCCACTCCTTCGCGCGTGGCATGCAGTCGTGGGCGGAGGTGAAGGGGGGCAATCCGCTGACGGAGAACTACTCGGTGCTGCGCCCGGAGGTGTTGGGGCGGCATGACGGCCAGCCGCTGGCGCAGCGCAATACCCAGTTCCTCAAGACGCTGCTGACCGCGGACGCGGTGGTGATTGCAGGGCAGGCGGCGAGCCACTGCGTGAAGAGCTCCATCGACGACCTGCTCGGCGAGATTGTCGCGCAGGACGCGGCGCTGGCTCGCAAGGTGTACCTGCTGACGGACTGCATGTCGTCGGTGACGGTGCCGGACGGCAAGGGGGGCTTCGCGGCGGACTTCACCCCGCAGGCGGAGGCATCGCTGAAGCGCTTCGCGGACGCGGGGATGCACCTGGTGAAGTCCACGGACCCGCTGGCGAGCTGGCCGGACCTGCGCATCGCCTGAGCCTCGCGGCGCGAGGCGTGACGACACACAGCAATCGCTTCGCCTGTGCTCGCGCGAGCGGGGCAGGCGGAGCCCTGCCCTCGGGAGAGGGAGAAGGAGCACGGGACATGAGCAGCAAGGCGAATGGCAGTGGCATCCGGAAGCTCTTCGAGGACGCCCACGCGGAGGGCGTGCTGAGCCCGGCGGGATTGCAGGCGCTGACGGTGGTGGACCTGGGCGCGCAGATTCAGGCGGGGCTCGGCGTCTGCGTGGAGGACGTGCAGTCCAGCGAGGTGGTGCTGGTGACCGTGATGCCGGATGACTCGGGGAGCATCGACTACTCCGGGCATTCGAAGACGGTGTGTGACGGGCACAACCTGGTGCTGGACGCGCTGCTGGCGAGCAAACAGAAGGACGGCGTCCTCTTCCACACGCGCTACCTCAACGGGTTCGTGCTGAACCCGTACCGGCCGGTGGAGGACGTGGTGCGGATGCATGGCAAGAACTACCGGGCGGACCATGGCACGCCGCTGTACGACCAGTCGGTGGTGCTGCTGGGTACGGTGCTGGCGAAGGCGCAGGAGTTCAGCGCCAACGGCGTGCCGGTGCGGACAGTGACACTGTTGATTACGGATGGCTCGGACCAGCACTCGACGTCGGCGAAGGCAAAGGACGTGGCGGCGCTGGTGAATGACCTGAAGCGCGCGGAGAATCACATCGTCGCGGCGATGGGCATCAACGACGGGAGCACGGACTTCCGGCGCGTGTTCCGCGAGATGGGCATCGACGACAAGTGGATTCTCACGCCAGGGCAGAGCGCACAGGAGATTCGCGCGGCGTTCCAGGTGTTCAGCCAGTCCGCTGCGCGGGTGAGTCAGGGGGCCGCGAGCTTCAGCCGTACGGCGCTGGGGGGCTTCGGGCAGTGAGGGGGCTCACCCAGGGGGAGGTGACCGTGCTCCTGGGCGTCTCACGCAAGACACCGGCTCCAGGCCCAGGTTGCGGGTGGCGATGGCGCGTGATGGAGGTAGCGTTGCGCGGCCATGTCCGACAGCCCGCGCGTCCTCCTCATCGCTGAACGCTTTCCTCCCGACATCGGCGGCCTGGCCCGCAGTGGCGCGCGCACCGCGGGCTCGCTGGTGAAGCTGGGCGCCCGGGTGGACGTGCTGGCCTGGACGCGCACGGCGGCGCCAGGCGCGCTCCAGACGGTGGAGGACGCCGGGGACGTCTCACCCTTCGCGCGGGGTGTGACGCTCCACCGGCTGGGGTTGTTCGGCAGCACGGACCTGTCCATGCAGCACACGCTCGACGTGCTCGGCTACCTGCACGCGAAGCAACGCTATGACCTGGTGTGGGGGCACTACCTGTCTCCGCCCGGGTTCCTCGCCGTCGCCTTCGCCGAGTCCGTGGGCATTGCCTCCACCGTCAGCGCCCGGGGCAACGACGTGGACCAGCTCATGTTCCCCCCGGGCGACTTCGCGCGCCTGCTGTGGACGCTGCAACGTGCCCGCGTCCTCACCGCTGCCTCCGCGGACCTGGGCCGGAAGATGTGCATGCTCCTGGGACGGGACGAAACCGTGGAGGTCATCCCAAACGCCGTCGACACCGGCATCTTCTCCCCCGGTCCCGCGGACCCGGCGCTCCGGGAGCGGTTGGGCATCGCGCCAGACGAAGCCGTGCTCGGCTTCTCCGGTGAACTTCGGCACAAGAAGGGGCTGCCGTTCCTGCTCTCCGCCCTCACCGAGGTGCGCCGCGTCCGGCCCGCGTGCCTGCTCGTCATCGGCGAGGTGCGGCCGCGCGACGCCGAGCACCTGGTCGCCTTCCGCGCCGAGCATCCCGAGGACGCCGCGCGCATCCTCATCTCCGGGCCGCTGGACACACCGGAGGCCATCGCCGCGCACCTGCGCCTGTGTGACGTCTACCTCCAGCCGTCGCTGTGGGAGGGCATGCCCAACGCCTTGCTGGAGGCCATGGCCTGTGCCCGGCCCGTCATCGCCAGCGACGCTGGCGGCATCCCCGAGGCGGTGGACGCCGGACGCAACGGCTTCATCGTCTCCAAGGCCCTGCTCAATCACCTGGGGCAGGCGTGCCTGGATGTCCTCTCCCTGCCGCTCGAACAGCGCGCCGCGATGGGCGCCGCCGCCCGTCAGCGCATCGAGGAGCGCTTTCAGGCGCACGCGGAGGCAGAGGTGCTCCGTCGCGTGCTGGCTCGCGCCATCCCGAGCCGCTCTTCGTAGGCGCTCACCAGGGCTTCGCCCGCGCGGCTCCATGGGAAGTCGCGCTCCACTCGCGCCCGTGCCTTCGCGCTCATCGCGGGGCCCAGGGTGGGGTCCGCCCGCAGGGCCTTCACTGCTTCAGCAATCGCCTTCGCCGAGCCCGGCCGTATCAGCATCACCTCGTCCGGCGCGGCCAGGGTGCTCACCACGGGGAGGTTGCTGGCCACCACGGGCGTCCCGGTGGCCATGGCCTCCAGCAGCTTCAGCGGACAGCAGCCCTGCACGCAGTTGCGGTCGTTGAAGGGCAGGGGCACCAGCACCACGTCGCAGGCATGGTGCAGCGCCGCCAGCTCCGCCTGGGGCAGGGGCTCCAGCAACTCCACTGTGCCCTCCAGCAGCAGGTCACCGCACCGGTCCATCAGCGCCCGTCGTGTGTGCCGGCGCAGCGGGCCCACCAGCGTCAGCACCGTGGGCATGTCCCGCCGCAGCAACCGGCAGGCCTCGATGGCATGGTGCACGCCCTGCCAGGACGTCATCGTCCCGCTGTACAGCAGTCGCACGGGACGCCCGAGCTCCAGAGGGCGCGGCGGCGCGTACCGGAACACCTCCAGGTCGGCGCCGTTCGGAATCACCCGCACCCGCGAGGCGTCCACGCCCCGTGTCGTCACGAGGTACTCCGCCGTCACCGTGCTCGGGGTCACCACCAGGTCCGCGCGCGAGAGACAGACGTCCTCTTGCGCCACCAGCTTGCGCAAGAGTTCCGCGTCATCCGCCACGTCCGGGTAGTGATACTTCAGCTCGATGGAGGGCAGGCCGTTCACCTCGAAGACGAGCGCGTCCGTCAGCGCTTCCTTCCGGCAGGCGACGGGGTAGCCCTCGAAGATGGAGCGCACGTGCACGACGGAGGCTCGCGGCCTTTCGCGCCACCATGCCGCCAGGTGCGAGCGGAACGACAGGGCCTGGGCCATCAGGTCCTTCCCGCGTGATTCCAGCGGGTGGTACGTCACGCCCTCCACCAGCGCGAGCGGCCCGGTGGGCGCAGTGGGGCTGTCCCGGAGCGCGACCAGGTCGACTCGGCCAAAGGCTGCGCCCAGTGACTCCACGAAGGCCCGGATGTGCACCGCTGCGCCCTTGGGCGAAGGGAAGCGGTCGAACGAGGCGTAGACGATTCCGGTGCCGGGGTGGGGAGACACACTCGCGTTGCTATCGCGGCTCGGCCGGGCCGGCAAACAGGAGGGTTTGACCCCTACGGCACGGGCCCTTACGCTTCCCCTTTCTTTCGTTCCGCCGAGGGGGCGCGACTCACCGTGGCATTCAACATCGACCGCTTCCGCGAGGAACGCGTCTACAGATGCACCGGCCCCATCCGGGAGTTGCGGGAAGACCTCGAGCGGCTGCGCCTCCTGGACATGGATGTGGAGCAGTCGCGGCGGAAGTGGCGGAATTCGGCCTGGGTGTGTCTGGCCGCCACCGTCGCCGTCTTCATCTATCGGATGACGCTGGATGAGGGGCTCGAGGACGCGCTCGCGTGGCGGCTCACCCTGTGGCCGGGCCTCGTGCTGCTCGCGGGGACCGTGGGGTGCTTCGTCGTGTACCTTCGCTTCCGGCGCCTGGACCTGGAGAACCGGCGGTACACGCTGGCCTCTCAGGTCATCCATCGGCTGCGCCGTGACATCGGCCCTGATGCGTCGGTGAGGCTGGAGCTCGACTTCACGCCCGTGGACAGCCCGGAGAAGCTGCTCGGCAAGCACACCACGCCCAGCGGCTGGGAAGCGGAGAACTTCAGCGACCCGTGGTTCTCCCTCCAGACGCGGCTGCTGGACGGCACGCACCTGCGCATCGCCATGGTGCAGCGGCTCATGAAGCGGTCGCGCACCCGGCGCAGCGCCAGCGGCAAGTACAAGACGAAGCACCGGCAGGACAGCTGGGCGTTGCTCCAGGTCCAATTGCGAGTGAAGGCGGCGCGTCATCAGGACCTGGCACTGCTCGAGCCGGAGGCCCGTCAGGCGATGCGCCTGCCGGGGGACGTCGCCGTGGACAAGCTCCAGTTGGGCGAGGACCGGATGTTCCTGCGCACCCTCGTGGAGAAGGACTGGGATGCCGGGCCCAATGTGCAGGGGGACGCGGTGGATGCGCCGAAGACGGTGGTGATGATGCTGCTGAGCCTCTACCAGGTCCTCAATTACTCCAGACAACTGCGTCAGCAGGCGAAGGCTTCGTGATGATGGGCATGGGCCGGTTCCTTCTCTGTTGTTCCCTGGTCGCGCTCACGGGCGCCGCCGGGTGCTCCAAGCCCGGTGACGCCGAGGTGCCGCGAGCCGTTCGCGCGCAGGAGGCCGCCGGCGCCCCCGTCGCCGCCGCGGACGTAAAGGGCCTCGAGGGCAAGCTCAAGTTCAAGGACGACGCCGACCGCGAGCGCTTCTCCCTCAAGCCGAAGGACGACGGCGCCAAGCTGGTGGATGGCGAGGAGCGCGAGCTGGCGCGTTACAAGTGGAAGGGCGCGTCGCTGAAGGTCTCGGGCCCGGATGACGTGGCGCTGGGATATGTCGTCGGCTCCGCGGGCGGGGCGCTCACCGTGCGGGACGGTGAGCAGCGGCAGGTGCTGTTCACGCTCGCGCGGCAGGGGCCGGGCTGGCGCCTCAACGACATGAAGGGCACGCTCCTGTACTCCGTGTGGCCGGAGGATGACGGTGCTCGCATCCAGGACGGCGCTGGCGCGGACGTGGCCCGCGTGAAGGTGCGCGAGGGCAAGGTCTCCCTGCGTGATGCGCAGGGGCGCACGTTGCTCGCCACCAAGTCGCTGTTGGCGGCGGAGGCCGCCGCGTGTCTCGCTTTCGAGGCGCTGGAGCTGCCGCTGCGCATGGCGCTGCTCTTCCACCTCCAGGCGCCGCCGTCCCAGGAGCTGGCCCAGCCATGAGTGGATTGGTCTGCCAGGAGAACGTGGGCTTCCTGTTCTCCCATGGCTGCGGGAGCCCCGCTGCCATGACGTGCATGCAGTGCGCGATGCCGCTGTGTGAGCAGCACGTGACGTCCGTGGGCGCGGAGATGCTCTGCGCGACGTGCGCGCGGCACCATGAGGACTCCACGGGGGACCGGAACGGCGAGGACGAGGACCACCCGAGCTACTACTACGACAACTACGGGTACTACGGCGCCTCCGCCTCGTCGGGGAGCGGCAGGGCCCATGACGCCAACGATTTCACCGAGGCTGACGGCGCGAGCCTCCGCCACGAGGACGACGCCTCCTTCGAGGAGGACATGGGCGGTAGCTGATGGCTGGCCGCTGGCTCGTCTATGCGTTGGGAGGCGGCATGGGGCACCTGACCCGTGCCTCCGCGTTGGCTCGTGCGGCCTCGCGCCGAGGGCACGCCGTCGTCCTGCTCACCAACAGCCCGTTCGCGAGCGGGCTCCCACTGGAGGACGTGCTGGGCACTGGTGTCGAGGTGTTCCGGCTCAACCCCGCGCTGGGACGCGAGGCCGTGGGCGAAGTGGTGGAGCAGTGCCTGGCGGACGTGCGCCCGGACCTGTTCGTCGTGGACACCTTTCCCCGGGGGCTCGGAGGCGAGCTGGCGCCGATGCTGCCTTCCGTGCGCGCGCGCAAGGTGCTGATTCACCGCGACGTGAATCCCACGTACGTGAAGCAGTACGGCCTGGCGCGGGCGGTGGACGCGTTCGACCTGCTGCTCGTCCCAGGTGAGGCCGCGCCCTTCGCGAACCATCCTCGCGCCGTGAGGACCGCGCCCTGGCTGCTCCTGCGGGCCAGCGAGCTGCTGCCCCGTGACAAGGCCCGCGCGCGGCTGGGCGTGCCCGCGGAGGACCCGCGCGCCCTGGTGGCGGTGATGGGCTGTGGCACCCCCGAGGAAGTGGGGGAGGCGGGGCACATCGCCGCCCGGCTGGACGCGATGCTGGGGCCAGAGGCCGTGGTCCGGTGGCTGGTGCCGCCCGGAGCGGCGATGGATGTGCCCGCGCCGCGCGCGAAGCAGGGCAGCCGGGCTGGGGCTTCCCTGGAGGAGGGCCTGGCCCTGCGCATGGCCACGTGGCCCGCGCTGGCGGTGCTCCCCGGCGTGGACGTGCTCGTCGGCGCGGGAGGGTACAACACCGTGCAGGAGGCCCGCGTCACCGGAACGCCCTTCGTGGCGCTCGCGCGGCCCCGGCTCTACGACAGGCAGGCCCTGCGGCTGCGCCCCGAGGAGCGGGCGGGCTCTGTGGAGGCGCTGGTGACGCGTGCCGCCGGGCTCGCTCGTGCCCGACCGGCTCGGAGCCTGAGGCCCTACGTCAACGGGACGGACGACGCGGTGACGCTCATCGAGCGCACCGTCCTCAGTGCTTGAGGTCCTTGTGCCCCGGCGCCGGGTCGATGCCGTGCGCCATGATGAAGTGGTAGAGCGCCTGCGGGTCTTCCTTGGGCCCGCCCATGAGCTCCACCAGGAAGTGGCCCTGGGCGCCCGTGTCCGGGTCGGGGGCGATGTTCACCTCCGTCACCTCGCGGCCGGGGATGACCAGCTCGCCCACCAGCACCTTTCCCTTGAGGACCTGCACGATGTGCTGGCGCTCCTCTTCCAGGAGGGCCCAGTGGAAGTCGTCGTGGTCATACAGCATGGCGTCCACGGAGCCGCACCGCAGGATGCAGTGCGTGTGCTCCTGGAGCCAGCGCCAGAAGCCATCGAATTTCAAGGTGCGTACCGGCTGGGAGATGATGTCCATGGAGACCTCTCGCTCGTCGGCCAGGGCGCTTGCCGGCCACGTATCGCCCCTCCCTAGCACGGCTGGCGCCATCCGGTGATGTCCCCTTTCAGGGAACGGGTCAGGCGTGTCCGCTTGCTGTCCGGTCCGCGAATCCCCTGGGCATTGGCGGTGTTGCTCCTCTCAGCAATGGGGGTGGCCCTCGTGTCTGGGAACCCCGTGAGGAGCGTGCGTGAAGGTCTCTTCGGGTCTGCCCCGTGTTTCAGATGGCCCTTGTTCAGCCCGGGGCGGCTCCATGAGCCTGCGCTCCTGGCTCGCCGCCACCATGGGGGTGCTGACGTTGGTGACGTTGGCGGCCGCCACCCTGCTCATCGTCCTGACGAGCGTGCTCGACCGTTCGGCCGCGACCCTGGGGGTCGCCTTCGGGGGCATCCGGGTGTCCGAGGAGCTGGAGGTGGGTCTGCTGGCGCACGACCGGATGGTCCGGGAAGGCCCCGTCAAGGTGCCCCGTGGCCCGGGCGGGCTGTCGCGGTTCGAGCTGGAGGCCTCGCTGTACCGGCAGATGGGTGAGCTGCGGCGCATCGCCTCGACGGCGGCGGAGCGTCAGCGGCTCGACGCTGTCCGCGAGGACGTGGACGTCTACTTCTCCGCCCAGTGGGACCCGGTGCGTGCGGAGCAGGAGGCGGGCCCGGCGCTGGACGCCGCGTTGAGTGGCTTGGAACAGGTCAGCTCCATCAACGTGGAGCGCGCGCGCGTGGCCCGCTCGGAAGCGGAGCGGTGGAACGACATGGCGGACTCCGTGGGCGTGGTGCTCTGCGGCTTGCTGCTCTTGGGCGTGCTCGTCGTGAGCGTGCTGCTGCGGCGCGTGGCGCTCCAGCCGCTGCGGGACATCAGCCAGTCCATGCGCCGCTTCGGCGCGGGCTGCAGGCGCGCCCGGGCCCCGGAGGCCGGGCCCACCGAGCTGCGGGACATGGCTCGCACGTTCAACGAGATGGCCAACAGCCTGGCCCACCAGCAGGAGCAGCAGCTCGCGTTCCTCGCGGGCGTGGCGCACGAGCTGCGCAATCCGCTGTCCGCCCTCAAGTTGTCCACAGCCCTGTCGGACCGCAGCCGCGCCCAGCTCACGCCCGAGCGCATGGACCGCACCCTGTCCCTGGTAGGGCGGCAGGTGGAGCGGCTGGACCGCATGGTGGGCGACCTGCTCGATGCCACCCGCATCGAAGCTGGCAGGTTGGAGTTGCGCCCGGAGGTGCGGGACGCGCGTGAGCTGGCCCGCGAGGTGGTGGAGCTCTACCGCTCCGGCGACACCGGCCATGGCCTCCGTCTCAGCCTGCCGGACGTGTCCGTGCCGGTTCGCGCGGACCCGGCCCGGCTGGAGCAGGTGCTCCACAACCTCATCAGCAACGCGCTGAAGTACTCGCCGGCGGGCAGCACCGTGGAGGTGTCCGTGCGCCGCGAAAAGGACACGGCTGTCCTTTGCGTGACGGACCAGGGCATCGGCATTTCCGAGGAGGAGATGCGCCTGCTCTTCGCGCCCTTCCAGCGCGCCGGCAACGCCCGTCAGCGCGCCCCGGGCGTGGGCCTGGGCCTGTCGGTGGCCCGGCGCATCGTCGAGGGGCATGGGGGCAGCATCGACGTGACGAGCCAGCCCGGCCACGGCTCCGTCTTCTGCGTGCGGCTGGCCGTGGCCACCGAGGCCGTTCGGCATGCCGAAGAAGACGCGGGGCTGACGTCCCTCGAGGACACCCTGCACTGAGGGGGCTGCCCCCAGGTTGGCGCGAAGCGTCGCATGGCGCGCGTCCGCGTGTAGACGGCGGATGCGTTCCCGCAAGGCCCGACGTACCTTCGGGGTCCAACCTTCAGGAGTCGCCTGCCCTTATGAAGACCCCGCGCCGCGCCGCGCCGCTCGCCGCCCTCCTGGCCCTGGGAGGGCTGGGGGCGTGTGCCTCCCGCCAGCAGGCACCGACCGCCGCCGCGAAGCCCGAAGCCCCGCGGGCCGCCGAGCCTGTCGTCCGGTCCACGGAAGGGGGCTTCTCCGTCGCGATTCCCGGGCCGGTGAGCGAGGAGCGCCGTTCGCAGGAGACGGATGTCGGCGCGGTGACACTCCACACCTTCATCGCCGTGCGGCCGGAGGTGGATACCGCCTACTACGTCTCCTACACGGACTTCCCCGCGGCCGCGGTGTCCCAGGCGGATCCGCGTGACGTGGTGGCCCGGGCCAGCCACGGGGCGCTGGAGGCGCTGGGCGCCACCGGGCTGTCCGCGCGGCCGCTGGTGCTGAGTGGCTTCCCGGGCTGGGAGGTGGAGGGCGTGTCCGGCCCGCGCCACCTGCGAGGACGCTTCTTCCTGGTGGGGCCCCGGCTCTACCAGCAGTTGCTGCTACACCCGGAGGGCAAGCCGCCCCAGGACGCGGACCGCTTCTTCGAGTCCTTCCAGTTGGACCCCCAGGTGGCCGCGATGTTGACGGGAGAGCGGCGCTCCTGAAGGGGACGCCCGTCAGTGGCGGTGTTCGCCCACCGTGCTCAGCAGCACGTCCATGTCGAAGGGCTTCTTGAGGATGGCGCGGACACCGGGCAGGTGGGCGCGGCCGCTCGCCGTGACGAGGATGATGGGCAGCTCCGCCAGGCGCTGCTCCTGCTGAATCCGGCCGACGAACTCCTCGCCGTCCATGACGGGCATCATCAGGTCCAACAGGATGAGGCACGGCCGCACCGCGTGGGGTCCGGTCAGCAGCTCCAGGGCCTCCTGGCCGTTGGCGGCCTGGGCCACGGCGTAGCCTTCGAAGGACAGGATGTCCTGGACGGCCTCTCGGATGTCGGCGTCGTCGTCCACGACGAGCACGGTAGGGGACGCGGCGCTCACGGCTTCGCGCTGCTCTTCCCCTTGCGCAGCCTTCCGAAGAGCTGGGTCATGGTGTCGTGACGGCATGGGAGCGTGTGTTCCAGGGAGCTGAAGCCTCGGCGCGTGAGCTTCACCGTAACCGGCGCGTCTGTCACGCACTCCAGCGTCACTGACAGCGGCGTGGTGCCTTCGGTTCGACCATTCACAGAGACTGTCGCGCCCGACGGAGCGGAGTCGACCATGAGCAGGCTGGCGCCTTCCATGAACGCGCGCTGCTCACGGACCTCTCCCTCGCGGACCTCCGAAGGTGGGTCGAAGCTCGGCGCCAGTGTCGTCTCGGGGCGGGCGGCGGCCACCCCCTCCGGGGTGACGGGGGGCTCTCCGGATTGCCGGAGCGCGGGGAGCACGAGGAGGCTCGCGGCCAACAGGCCCGCGGCCGCGCCGCAGAGCCGGAGGACGGCGGCCAGCGGACTGGGCGGAGGCGGCGGTGGTGGGGCGGGCACGTGCCATCTGCGGGGCGTCTCCGCCACGTCGAGTCGGGGCTGGGCCCGGGGCGCCTCGTGGGGGTCGGCATCCCGAGGCGTCTGCGCCTGGAGGTGGGCCAGCTCCTCGGTGCGTCCCATCAGGGACTGGGACCAGGCATCGGGCTCCGAGGACGCATCTGGGAGCGTGCCGCGGGGATGGGGAGGGGTGTTCACGTGGGTCGCTTCCTTGGGAAGAGCGCTCAGCCGCCAACGACGCGGAACACTTCACGCAGGGACGTGTCGCCCGCCCGCGCGCGTTCGACGCCCGCGGCCAGCAGGGGCACCATGCCCTCCTGGACGGCAATCTCCTGGATGCGGGTGCTGGGCACCTTGGCGTTGACGGCGTCGCGGATGGCCTGGGAGATGACGAGCATCTCGTAGAGCGCGGTGCGCCCCAGGTAGCCGCTGCCCTCGCAGTGCTCGCACCCCACGGGGCCGAAGAAGTTCCCGCGCGCAATCCCGGCCGCATCCAGCCGCACCGCCTCCTCGGGCGTCAGCGGCTGCGGCGCGCGGCAGTGCGGACAGAGGCCGCGCACCAGGCGCTGGGAGAGGGTGGCGGCCGTCGCGGAGGCGAGGAGGAAGGGCTCCACGCCCATGTCGATGAGGCGGTTGAACGCGCCCGCGGCGGAGTTGGCGTGGATGGTGCTGAGCAGCAGGTGGCCGCTGAGCCCCGCCTGGATGGCGGTGCGCGCCGTCTCCGAGTCGCGAATCTCGCCCACCATGATGACGTTGGGGTCCTGCCGCAGCACCGCGCGCAGGCCGTGCGCGAAGTTGAAGCCCTGCGCGGCGTTGACCTGCGTCTGCGCGAAGAGCGGGACGTCGAACTCGATGGGGTCCTCGATGGTGGCGATGCGCGTGAGCTCGCCGCGCGACTGCTGGATGTGGCCCAGCGAGGCATACAGCGACGTCGTCTTGCCGCTGCCAGTGGCGCCCGCCACCAGGATGAGGCCCTGCGGCAGCGCGAGCAGTTCCTGGTACTTCGTGAGCAGCGCTTCGGGGAAGCCGAGCGCCGGAAGCTGGGGCAGCCGCACGCCGGTGCGGGCGATGCGCAGCGCCACCGCGGGGCCGTGGTTGGTGGGCAGGATGGAGACGCGGATGTCCGCGGGCCCGTCCTGCGTGGTCCAGGGGAAGTGCCCGTCCTGGGGCTTGTCCAGGTCGTACAGCGGCAGCTTCGCGAGCACCTTCACGCGGTTGATGAGGCGCGAGTGGTGCTCGCGTGGGAAGGAGAGGACCTCCTCCAGCACGCCGTGCATGCGGAAGGCGATGCGCGTCCCCGCCTCCAGAGGGTGGATGTGGATGTCGCTGGCGCCCAGGCGGATGGCGCCATCCATCAACAGGTTCTTGAAGCCGATGATGTCCGGGTCTGGCTTCGCGGCGATGCGGCGCAGCCGCTGCCCCAGGTCCACGAGCAGCGTCCTGACGGCGGTGGCCGTGTCGGGGGTGAGGACCTCCAGCGGGGAGAGGCTGGGGCCCGCCGGCGGTGGCTTCGACGGCGCCGGGCGGTGCCGCGCGCGGCGGGCGACCACGCCGGAGGCGTAGCTCAGCCCGAAGGCCAGGGCCACGCTCCCGGCGAGCAGCGGCGACATCGCGGCTTGAAGGTAGCGCCCGCCTTCCTGGAGCAGCGTGGCGGCCTCCAGTGAGGAGTGCCGGTAGGCCCACACGCCCGCACCGCCGAGCACCGCGATGACGGCGAGGGTCCACAGCAGGCTCGCGACTCGATTCATCAGCGGAGTCATCAGGCGCCGCACGCTACCACTGGGGTTGGCGCACCCTCAAAACGAGCTGTGAGGATGATGTCGGACCGCGGAGGTCAGGACGGGTGGGAACGTCCTGACCCACTGGAAACCCCGTGAAGGGCTCAGCTCTCGGCTTCTTCCGAGGCCTTGTCCGTCTGCTGCTGGCCGCACGCGGGAGCGGCCTTGTCGGACGCCTTCTTGTCGCTCGCGGAGGCCTGCGGGTCGTTCTTCGCGCAGTCACCGAGGCACGGAGCGCCCGCGAGCCCACACCGGGAGGGCTGGCCGTTATCCGTGCAGACCCTGTTGCAGGGCACGTTGCAGCCGCAGGCCTCGTAGCATTCCTGCGCCTGCGCGCCAGGGGCAAAGGTGAGCGAGAACAGGAAGGCGGTGCCCGCGAGGAACTTCGTCAGCGTGTTCATGATTGCTCCTGTGGAAGACAGCCACGTCGCGGCTCTCCATGAGCCGCGAATCCAGGTGTACCGACACAGGGTGATGGGAGCGTGACAGGCCCGCGCGGGCCTCAGCGGTCCTCGAACATGGCCTGGATGACGCGCCAGGCGAGCTCGACCTCGCGGCCCGAGCGAAGGGACAGGAAGTCGCAGATCTCCGCCACGGCGTTGGAGCGCTCGCGCTCGAAGCCCTGGAAGAGCGTCTTCAAGGAGACGTCGAGCCCCTTGGAGAGCTTGCCCAGGGTGTCCAGGGACGGAGAAAACGAACCGCGCTCAATCCGGCGGATGGCGTCCACGGACAGGTCGCTGCGTTCCGCGAGCGCTTCCTGCGTGAGCTCCCGGGCCGTCCGAAGCTTGCGCACGTGGTCGCCAAACCGGCGGTGCAACCGCGTCCAGTTCGCGACCCTGTTGTTCCGTTTCTCCATAAGAGGGAGCGGATAATTTGGGGTATCTCGGTCGCAAGTGAAGGGAGGATGTTCGGGGCTTGACCTTGCATTTGCGCCGGGCTGTTTCTCCCGCAACTTCCGTTGACTCACAGGCATCCACTCCACCGCTGCCAGGACCGCGGAGTGTGGGCGCTGGGGCTGCTCCTCCAGCAGACGGGGAGACGCTGGCCGGGAACATGCGCACGCAGGGGCTTTCGTCTACGCTGCCGACTACATGACGCATTCGGAAGTCGGGCGGAGCGGCCGGCGGACCTGGTTCCCGGTCCTGCTCGGTGGCCTGTTGACCGCCTGTGATATCGGGTCCTCGCCTCGCGCCGCCACACCCCCTGCTTCCGCGCCAGAGGCACCGGTCGTGCGCCCCGCTGAACCGCCGCGACCGTCCCCCGCGCCAGAGGTTCGCCGGCGGATGCCTGTTCGTCCCGAACGGACCGCCGAGGTCCAGGCCCTGGCCGAGAAGCTGGGCGCGCCCGGTGCGAAGGTGGAAGACCCCTGCGTGGCACCCCTGGGGAACGGCTGCGCGCGCACGGCGCTGGCGCCCTTCTTCGCGTCGCTGGATGCGTTGGCCACGGGCACCGCCACCCGCCCCGTCGTCATCGAGGCCTTCGGCAACTCGCTGATTGCCGGGGACCGCATCGTGGACGTCCTGCGCGACGACCTGGCCACGGCGTTCGGAAGCGCGGGCCGGGGCGTGTTGCTCGTGGACCGCATGGCGCCCTACGGCGGGCGAGGCCGCACCAGCGCCAGCAGCAGTGGGTGGCAGCCGCGCACCCTGGGCGAGCTGCGCGCGCCTCCGCACGCCTTCGGTGTCACCGGCGTGTATCACGTGGCCACGAACGCCAAGGCGCGCAGCCGTTTCAAGCTGGATGGTGAGCCGCGCGGAACGCTGTGGTGGCTGGATGTGCCAGGCGCTGGCGCGGTCAGCCTCTCCAGTGGCGGCAAGGTGCTGGCGCGGACCGAGCCCACGGGAAGTGGCTTGTCGCGCGCCACCCACTTCGAGCTGCCCGAGGACGCACAGACGCTGGACGTGGTGGCCGAGGGACAGGGCGCGGTGGTGCAGGGCGTGGTGTTGCAGCATGCGCGGCCCGGCATCGTCCTGGACACGCTGGGCGTGCCTTCGTCGGACGCGAGCCTCTATGCACGCATCGACGGCGCCACGCTCACGTCCCAACTCGCGGAGCGTTCGCCCCAGTTGCTCGTCTTCTTCCTGGGGGGCAACGAGTCCAAGCGCATCGAATGGAAGCGCCTGGACATGGAGAAGCTGCGCACGGACCTGCGGGCGCTGCTCCGCCGCGCGCGGGAGGCGGCGCCCGGGAGCGCGTGCCTGCTGGTGGGGCCCATGGACGCGGTGAAGGGGCCCGGCGCGAAGGCTCAGGCGCTGACGCAGCGTTCCTCGCTGGAGGCGGTCAACGCCGCCGAGCGGGAGGTCGCGCTCGCCGAAGGGTGTGCATTCTTCGACTTCTACGCCGCCATGGGCGGAAAGGGGGCGCTCGCGCGCTTCCATGCGTCCGGCTACATGCATGACGACCTGGTGCATCCGCGCGGCGCGGGGCTGGACGTGCTGGGGCACCTGGTCACCGACGCGCTGCTGCGCGCCTATGTGGAGACGCCGCCGTCCGCGCGGGGTGTCGCGGCGGTGATGCCCACGCCCTCGGGGGCGGGAGCCGCGCCCACCGGGGTGTCCGAGCCCAGCGCGGAGGCCACGCCATGAGACTTGCGTTCGTACGGTACGGGGCCGCGGTGCTCCTGGGGCTCGCGGGGCCCGTGTCCCTGGCGGCGCCTCGGGCCTCGCTGGGGATGGTGTGTGAGCCCGCCAGCCTCGACGCCGAGCAGTCCCCTCGGGCCTTCTCCGAGGAAGTGCGCGGCGCCCTGGACGCGGTCGTCCGCGCCGAGCTGTCACAGGGGCCCGTCGCGGGGCTGTCCGTGGGCGTGACACGCGGCGCGGAGCGCTGGGTGTGTGCCTATGGCCTTCGCGACGTGGGCCGCAAGCTGCCCGCGACGCCGCGCACCACGTACCGCATGGCGTCCGTCACCAAGTCCTTCACGGCGGTGGCGGTGCTGCAGTTGGTGGAGCAGGGGAAGCTGAACCTGGACGCGGACATCTCCACCCTGGTGCCGACCTATCCGGCCAAGCAGTGGCCCGTCACGGTGAGGGACTTGCTGGGCCACGTGAGCGGCGTCCCCACCTATGACGGGGTGGCATCCACCCGCAACGTGAAGGCGGTGAGCACGGAGGCGGCCATCGCCGCCTTCGCGGGCAAGCCGCTCGCCTTCGAGCCGCGCACCCGCTACCTGTACACGACGTGGGGCTACAACCTGCTGGGCGCGGCGGTGGAGACGGCCTCCGGCCAGTCCTACCGCGACTACCTGCGCGAGCACATCTTCAAGCCCGCGGGCATGCCGAACGCGGACCTGGACATCACCGCCACGCGCGATGAGCACCAGGCCAAGGGCTACCGCATCCAGGGGGCGGCGCTGAAGCCGTCGCGCTTCCTCGACGTGTCCAGCCGCTTCGCCGGTGGTGGCACCCGCGCCACGGTGGGGGACATGCTGGGCTTCGGCCGCGCCGTGCTGTCGCACACCCTGGTGTCGCGCGAGACGATGGGCCGCATGCAGACGTCCATGTCCACCCTCGACGGGCGCCTCACCGACTACGGCATGGGCTTCGCGACGTATCCGCTGCGCGGCCACTACGTGGTGGCCCACGCGGGCGGCCAGCCGGAGACGACCACGCTGCTGATGATGCTCCCCGCCGAGGACACGGTGATTGCCCTGGCCTCCAACGTGGAGGGCGAGGCGCGGCGCATGCGCCGGCTGTCCATCCGTTTGCTGGAGCAGGTGCTGGAAGAGGGCAACACCCGCCGCGATGTCTACGTGGCGGACCCGGTGGATGCGGTGGTGCACGAAGGGCTCAGCCGCGTCGCCAGCTATGGGCTGTCTTATCACCAGTGGGCCACGCGAGGCCCGGGCGTGCTGCCGGAGGAGACGGACCTGCCCGGCGCCTTCGCCCAGGTGTCCGCGATGCTGAACCGGAAGGAGATTGGCCGGGACACCCGGGCGGCGCTGGAGCGTGTCCGAAGCGGGCATGACCCGCGTCTGCGCGCCCTCTTCATCCGCGTGGGCGCGCACATGGCCCGCACGTTGGAGAAGGTCCACGGCGGGGCTCGGCTGAAGGACTACACCGTCGAAGGACCGCTGGCGTTCTTCGAGGATTACCTGGCCGCTTGTGACGCGAAGCAGGTTCCAGAGGCGGAGCGCATCAGCGAGTCGCTGCGCGCGGACGTGCTCCGTCTGGCCGCGAGCTGGAAGCGCGCGCAGTTGCCCGAGCTCCAGCGCCTGCGCCTGGACGAGGAGAAGAACCCGGAGGCGCGCTGGGCCGCGCTGCGCAAGTCCGTCACCGCGTCGCCGGGGTTCCATCCGGATTACTCAGACGAGTTGCTGCGCATCGCGGAGGGCTTCGCCTGGCGCAAGCAGCCCGCTGCGCGGCGGCGCTGGTTGGAGCGGGCGGTGGAGCTGCAGCCCCGGGGCCTGGATGCGCGCTGGGCCCTGGCCGAGGCGTTGCTCGCGGCGAACCCGGAGGAGGCCGTGCTGCCGCATCTGCGCGAGGCCGTGGCCACGCCGCAGGGCACATTGGCGCTCGCGCCTCGGAACTTCCTGAAGCGCCTCATCAACGCGGAGTCCACCGCGGTGGCGGCGGGCCTGCTGCGCGCGGGCGTGGCGTTGCATCCGGATGCGCCCGAATTGTGGGATGCGTTGGCGAAGCGGGAGCA
This sequence comes from Myxococcus sp. CA005, assembly GCF_006518205.1. Lineage (NCBI taxonomy): Bacteria > Pseudomonadati > Myxococcota > Myxococcia > Myxococcales > Myxococcaceae > Myxococcus > Myxococcus sp. CA005. The sequence continues at coordinate 42,240 of NZ_SRLV01000039.1, forward strand.
GTCCCTGGGCCGGAAGGCGGCGGCCACCGCGGCCCTGCGTGAGGCGAAGCGGGCGCGTGAGGCGCCCAGGCCGGAAGCCGCGCCGGTGCCCTCCGTCCCCGAGGTGCCGGGCGCCAGCGGCCCCGTTCCGGATGACCACGGGCTGGTGCCCGCGGGGAAGTGAGCGTCACCGCCGGAGCCCGTGACTCCGGCGGAGGCGGCTCAGTTCTCCGGCCGTCGCTTCAGCTTGCCGGACACGGTGCAGGTCGTCGCGATGGGCTTGTCCTTGTAGATGGCCGGCTTGAAGCGCCACTGCTTGATGGTTTCGCGGCTCTTCGCGTCCAGGTCCACTCCGGGCTTGAGCATCTGGCAGTCGGTGGCCGTCCCGTCGAGATGGAAGGTGCATCTGAGCTGATAGGTGGTCTCCTTGATGCGGGTGAGCTGCGAGGGGGCGAACTGGAGGTCCTCTCCCTTGATTCGCTCGGGGCGCATCGGCGGGTGGCCGCAGGGGATGGGCATGCTGCGGTCCATGTTCTTCTCGAAGGCCTCCAGGTTGCGCTGGAGTTCGGCTTCGAATACCGCCTTGTCCTGCGTCGCGGGCTCGGCGGCCAGGACGGGCGCGGACAGCAGGAGGAGGGAGACAAGCCCGGGCATGTGCATGGTCTCTCCTTTAAGCGTGAGTGGGGTGGGGCGAAAGCGTGATGCCGACACCCTGACTTCCCAGCGGGCACCCGTGCGAGGATGAGGGCACGTATGCGCATCCCGTGTCCCCGTTGTCAGGCCTTCGCCGTCCCAGGCGCGCAGAGCTGCGCGTGGTGCGGCGCGTCTCTTCTGCAGGAGGCCACGCCAGGCTCCGCGGACCCCGTGTGTGCCGTCCACCCGGAGCTGCTCAGTCTGCATGCGTGTGGCCGGTGCGGCAGCTTCGCGTGCGCGCAGTGCCTGCGGAAGGGGCCCTGGGACGAGCCCCTGTGCGCCGCGTGTCATGACCGCGTGCCCGCGGATGCCCTGCCGTGGGACCGGCGCGATGAGCTGGGGACGCTGCGGGCGTACTGGCAGACGTGTGTGGCGGTGATGCTGCGTCCCTCGGCCACCTTCGAGCGCGCGCGGCCGGAGGGTTCGGTGGGCAGCTCCCTGGGCTTCGTGGCGCTGTCCAACCTGGCCGCCTCCTTCACCACGGCGCTCTTCTACCTGGCCCTCCTCTTCGCCATCCCGCGTGAGATGATGGATGGCGACAACGTCTCCCAGAGCTGGTTCCGGCTGGCCGGAGTCGGGGTGTTCGGGGTGATGATGGTGCTGGCGCCTGTCATCGGCATGCTCGTCGCGCTCATCAACTCCGCGCTGGACCACGTCGTGTTCCGGATGGATGGCACCGGTCAGCCCTTCGTAGTCACCCTGCGCGCCAATGCCCTGTCGTTGTCGCCCTACATGATGGGGCTGATTCCCTTCTGTGGCATGTATGGCGCGCCCTTCTGGGCCCTGGGGCTGCGCATCTACGCGTACCGGAGCCTGCACCGCACGGGCTGGAGCACCGCGGCGGTGGCTGCCCTGGCGGTGCCGCTGCTCTCCTGTGGTCTGTTCTTCGCTGCCTACGCGGTGATTGCGGTCGTGGGCGCCAGCATCGGCGGGTAGTTCGCCGCGCGGGTGCTACGGCTCCGTCACCGTGCTGGCGGGCGCCGCCGCGGTGACGGTCCGCTGCTGGGGCCAGAAGCGCGTGCCGTGGACGTTCTCCAACGCGGCGATGCGCTTCTTCGTCTTCGCGTCGTAGACGCGGGCGGCCTGCTCGGCGGAGACCAGCAGCAGGCGTCCGCGCATCCGCAGCGCCACGGTCGACGTGGGCGCGAGCGCCAGTTGCTCAGGCTCCACCAGTCGGTCGTTCACCTCCCAGCGCAGCGGGAGCATGAGCGTGGGCAGCTCGCCCGTGGCTTCCCAGGAGTAGAGCGGGCCCTGGTGCGTCTCCATGGAGACCCACATGCCGTAGGCCGTGTGGCCCCGGTCCTTCACCACCGCGTCCAGCCGGGCCGCGTCTTCGTTGCCTTCCTCCAACTCCGACTCGGAGAGCCGGTCCGCATCCTGGCTGAAGGTGGAGGACGTCAGCCGGCTGGCCGTGGCCAGGGCTTCCGTGCCCAGGGCACCGTCCATCTCATACAGCGTGGCCACCGTCTCCAGGTGCTTCCACTGGCCGGCCTCGTGGCGGTACGCGTGTGCCAGGCCCGGGCTGCCTTCCGCCTCCGGGAGGAGGAAGCGCTTGCCGTCGAAGAGGAAGTACTCACTGCCGCTCTCCATCTTCCGTGGCAGGTCCTCCAACTGCGACACCAGCGCGACGACGTGGCCCGCTTCGTCGAAACCCAGCGTGTCGGTGTGGCCGAGCTCGGGCAGCAGCAGCCGGGTGCTCTGGCCGGACTCGAAGTCCACCTGCCAGGCGCGCGGAGGCAGCTCGCCGTTGCCCCGGTCCATCACCAGGCCCTGCCGGCCACGCGGCCCCCAGGCCAGCTTGAGCCGCTCGCACACCGCGTCCACGGTGGCGAGCGGCTTGCGTGTGCCCGACGACTCATGGCGAATCCAGGTACATCCCGAGGGCGACGCCGCTTCGAGGAAGGACAGGGTGTAGCCAGGCGCGGGCTCGGTGGGTGCCGGAGGCGGAGTGGCGGAGGGCTCGGGGGCGGGGTCCTCGGACTTCTTGCAGGCGCTGCCCAGAAGCAGCGTCGAGCCAAGGATGACGGCGGGGCCGAGATGGCGACTCATGTTGCGCTCCAGCGGAAAGCGGCCCTCCACCATGGCAGATGGTTGGGCCTCAGAGGAAGCCACCCCAGGAGTACCCGAAAGGCGTACCGGGGTCATCTGGACCTCGTCGCTTGCCTCCATGGTGGGTTCGCGCTTCACGTCCGGAAGCCCACGTTGCATTCGGGGAGCGCCTTGCGCAGGGCTTCGACTTCTTCGGGTGGAAGTGAGGTCTGGTAGAGGTCCAGGCTCTTGAGGCTGCTCATCCGGGACAGCCATGGCGGCAGGGTCGTCATGGGCGTGGCCTTGAGGCCCAGGGACCTCAAGCGCGTGAGCTGGCCCACCGCCTCCGGGAGCGTGCGGACGCCGGTGTTGTCCAGGTTGAGGGATTCCAGTCCCTCCAACTGCCCGAGCTCGGGAGGAAGCGTCTCCAGCTTCGGGTTCCAGGCGAGGTCGAGTTGTTTCAGCTTCGTGAGCCGGCTCAGCGCGCCGGACACCTGCGTCAGTTGTGCGTGCTTCAGTGTCAGGCGCTCCAGCTCGGAGAACTCGCCGATCAGCTCCGGGACGACGCCGAGCTTCCGCCCCAGGAGGAAGATGTCCTTCGTGTCTCGGGGGAAGGTGCCCAGGAAGGAGCGAGCTCAGGTCAGGCGCATGTTCGAAAGTCATGTGCATGGGTTCCAGGTCCGCCGGGTGCTGGCCCGCGGCGTTCTGTCCCAAGGTGTTCCGCAGACTCGCTTCCAGGTCCTGCCACGCGGTCTCAATGGGGACGGGCGGCGCCTTGTCTGGCTTCTTCGCTTTCGCCGAGGAAGCTCGTGGTGGAGCGGTCTTCTTGGTCGACATGGCGTTGCCTACCGCCTCGGAAAAATGCCGGCAAGTGACTCCGCGCCGTGCGTATCTCCGAGGCTCACGTCGCCGCGGACCACAGCTCCACTTCGTGCTCGCGAGCCCGCAGCAGCGCCTGTCCCAGCGCCACGGGATAGGGCGGCTTGGCGGGGGACAAGGCGCGAATCTCGGGCGGAAGCCTTGAGAGTTCGCTTCGCGCGAATTCGCGGATGGCCTCTAGTGTCGGTGATGCCTCGGGCAACCGCTGTCCCCCACGCATCACCGGTTGGAGCAAGGGCCTTCCGGGCGCGGTGTCCTGCCTGCACGTGAGCACGTCGCCGCGCGCCACGCCGTCCACCTCCCGCCGGTAGATTTGCTTCGCGCCCGGGAGCAGCAGCTTCCCCGATGACAGCTTCACTCGGGGTCGCCCTGCGTACGCCACCAGCTTGTAGGCCATGTCCACCGCGGGTGCGTCCGACGAAACTCCCATGGCCGTGCCCACGCCGAAGCTGTCGATGGGCGCCCCGCGCGCCACCAGTTTCGCCACTGCGTCTTCGTCCAGTCCGCCGCTCGCGTACACGCGCACCTGCTCCAGGCCGGCTTCATCGAGCATCTCCCGCGCGGCCTTTGACAACGCGAGCAAATCGCCCGAGTCCAGGCGGATGGAGCGCACCTGGAAGTCCTCGCCCAGCTCCCGCGCCAGTCGGATGACGTGCTGCACGCCGCGCAGCGTGTCGTAGGTGTCCACCAGCAGCGTGGCGTTTGGATGGACGCGCACGAAGGCGCGGAACGCCTCCAGTTCGTCGTCGTGTGACTGCACGTAGCTGTGCGCCATGGTTCCGGCGAGCGGAATCCCATACGTCTTCCCCGCCAGCACGTTGGAGGTGGAGTCCACGCCCGCTACGTACGCCGCGCGCGCCACCTTCAGCCCGGCGTCCGTGCCGTGGTAGCGCCGCAAGCCGAAGTCCATGACGTGGCGTCCGGCGGCGGCCGTCACCACGCGCGCGGCCTTCGAGGCCACGGTCGTCTGGAAGTGCACCTGGTTGAGGAGGTACGTCTCCACCAGTTGCGCCTCTGGCAGGGGCGCGCGGACCTCCAGCAGCGGCTCCTCGGCGAACACCGGCGTTCCCTCCGCGACGGCGTCCACGTCACCGCTGAATCGGAAGCGTTCGAGCCACCCGAGCAGCCGGTCCGAGAAGCGGCCTCGAGATGCCAGCCAGTCCAGCGCCTCCGTGCCGAAGCGCAGCTTCTCCAGGTACCTCAGCGCATCGTCGAGCCCCGCCGCCAGCAGGTAGTTCCGCCGGGGCGGGAGCTTGCGCGCGAAGAGGCTGAACACGGCCTCGTCCCACATTCCCTCCTCGAGATAGGCCTCCGTCATCGTCAGTTGGTAGAGGTCTGTCAGCAGCGCGGTCTCTTCCGGCCAGGTCATGTCGGGGCTCCGCTCGAAGGGGCACTGGCGCCTGAAACTCAAGCTAGGCCCTGGCCTCGACGCGCGCTCCCGCAAGTCCGCTGCCCGGCGAGCAGGCGCCCGCCGCTCGTGCAGCTTTTGCAGCACGCCCCCTGGCTGCGCATCTTTTGCGCGACTGTCGAGGTCCGACGGCCTGGGGGGCTGCATGGAGCAGGCCTTGCATTGACGCTGGTGGCACGCGGCGAGGATGACTCGCCGGGCAGGGGAGCGGGCATGCGGGTGGCTGTCTTCGACACACACCGATACGACCGGGACGCGCTGGAGGCCGCCAACGCACGTTTCGGACATGCGCTCACCTACTTCGAGCCGCGCCTGACGCTCCAGACGGCGCCACTGGCGGAGGGCTTCCCCGCCGTGTGTTCCTTCGTCAACGACAAGGTGGACGCGGCCACGCTGGAGGTGCTGCACGCGGGTGGGGTGCGGCTCGTGGCGGCGCGCTCCGCGGGCTACAACCACGTGGACCTCGAAGCGGCGCGGCGGCTGGACATGCGTGTCACGCGCGTGCCGGAGTACTCACCCCATGCGGTGGCCGAGCACGCGGTGGCGTTGGTGCTGTCCCTCAACCGTCACATCCCGCGTGCCTTCTCTCGCGTGCGTGATTGGAACTTCTCGCTCGACGGGCTGGTGGGGTTCGACCTCGCCGGCAAGACGGTGGGCGTGGTGGGCACGGGCCGCATCGGCCGCGTGGCGGCGCGCATCTTCAAGGGCTTCGGTTGCAATGTGCTCTGCTGCGACGTGGCGCCGGACGCGGCCTTCGAGCGCGAGCTGGGCGTGCGCTATGCCCCGCTCGACACGCTCTTCGCCGAGTCGGACATCCTCTCGCTGCATGTCCCGCTGACGCCGGGAACGCGGCACCTGGTGGACGCGGCGGCGCTGGCGCGGATGAAGCGGGGCGTGGTGCTCGTCAACACCGGCCGAGGCGCGCTCATCGACAGCAAGGCGCTGGTCGCCGCGCTCAAGTCCGGCCACATCGGCGGCGCCGGACTGGATGTGTATGAAGAAGAGGAGGGCGTCTTCTTCCAGGACCTCTCCGGGCAGGTGCTCCAGGATGACGTGCTGGCGCGGCTGCTCACCTTTCCGAACGTGCTCGTCACGTCGCATCAGGCCTTCCTCACCCATGAGGCGCTCGCCAACATCGCCGAGACGACTCTGGCGAGCCTTCAGGCCTTTGAGCGTGGCGAGCCCCTGGTGAACGAGGTGCGCGCCGAGCAGGTGCTCCGCGCGCGTTGATTTCCACTCCACGCCCATTCGAACCTGGAGCTGCCATGTCCATTGTCTGTGCCACCAACTTCTCCGACGCCGCGCGGCGGGCCTCCACGCTGGCCGCGGAGCTGGCTCGCAAGGCCGGTACGTCCTTGTGGCTGGTTCATGTCCTCAACCCCGACTCCGTGCGCGCCTTCGGCAAAGCCCTGTTGGGGTCCGCCGAGGCGGTGCTGAGCGACGAGACGAAGCGCCTGGAACAGCTGGGGGTGAAGGTGGAGCCCGTGCTCCTCACCGGCGAGCCGGCGGTGATGCTGGAGGGGTTCTGCCGGGAGCAGGGGGCCTCGCTGGTGGTGGCCTCGCGAGCCGCGGACGAATCGCCCTTCGGGGGCGAAGGTGGCACGGTGGACCGGATGGCGCAGTCGCTGACGGTGCCCCTGCTCGTCATGCGTGACCCCGCACCGCTGGAGGCGTGGGTCCGGGGCGAGCGGTCCCTGAAGGTGTTCCTCGGCGTGGACCGCTCCCTGCCCTTCGAGGCGGCGCGCGACTGGGTGCTGACGTTGAGCAAGGGTGGCCGGGTGGACGTGGTGGGCGGACGTGTCTACTGGCCCGAGGAGGAAGCCCGCCGCCTGGGGCTGCGGCAGGCCTTGGCCTTCGGTGATGCCCTGCCCGAGCTGCAGCACGTGCTGGAGCGGGAGTGCGCGGAGTTGCTGGCCCCGCTGGCCCAGGGCGGAACGCCCGTGCGCGCTCGCGTGGAGATGGGCGTGGGGCGCATCGCCGACCACCTGGTGGACCTGGCCGAGCAGGAGCACGCGGACCTGCTGGTGGTGGGCACGCACCACCGCCGCGCGCTGGGGCGGCTGTGGAGCGTGTCGCGTCATGCGCTGCGGCTGGCGCGGATGTCCGTGGTGTGCGTGCCCGCGCAGGCGATGGCGGTGGGCACGGACACGCCGTTGCCGGAGTACCGCGAGGTGATGGTGGCCACGGACTTCTCGGAGACGGGCAACCGCGCGGTGGCACATGCCTTCGCGTTGACGGCTCCGGGCGGCACGGTGCACCTGGTGCACGCCACGGAATCGAAGCCGTCACTCGAGGAGGAGGCCCAGATGCGCGAGCAACTCTCGGCGCTCGTCCCCAAGAGCGCGAACGACCGGAGCGTGCGGCTGAACATCATCCCCGGCAGCAAGGACGTGGTGGCCACGCTGGCGCAGACGGCCGAGCGGCTCGGTGTGAGCGCCATCGTCATGGGCACACATGGGCGGTCGGGCTGGAAGCGCGCCGTGTTGGGCTCGGTGACGCAGTCCCTGCTGCTGCGCACGGACCGGCCCGTGCTGGTGGTGCGGCCCCCGGCGACGTGATGACGCGCGTGGACGCTTCCTTCGATCAGGAAGCGTCCACATCCACGTAGGCGCGCTTCGCCAGGACGGACACGATGCGGCCCTCCGGCATCACGTAGGCGGAGAGCTTGCCGCCGTACACGCAGCCGGAGTCGAGCCCCACCGCATGCGGGTGCCGCTGGATGCCCCGCATGGCGTCATGGCCGAAGATGACCAGCTCCGGCCCCTGCCACAGGCTGGCCCAGGGCGCGCCCGCGTCCACGCGCTTCGACGGCGTCCCATCCGGCAGGATGCTGCGCAGGTTGAGCAGCTCGTCTTCCTTCTGCGCCTCCAGCGGCACGCCTGGCACCAGCCCGCCGTGCACGGCGACCACGTTCAGCTCGGGGAAGAAGCGGTACAGCGGCTGGGACTCCAGCCACGCCCAGTCCTCGGGCGTCAGGGTATCCAGCACCTGCTGGTGCTCAGGCTTCAGCTTCTTGCCGCGCGGCCCCCGGCCGGCGTGCCAGCGCAGCACGTGGGCGTCATGGTTGCCTCGCACCGCCAGGAAGCCCTGCTCACGCGCACGGCGCACCACACCGGCGGAGTCCGGGCCCTTCGCCACCAGGTCCCCCACCAGCACCACGCGGTCGTCCGGCTGCCAGGCGCACTGCGTCAGAAGCGCGTCCAGTTCCTCCGCGCACCCGTGCACGTCTCCAATGAAGAGCGTTCGCATCCGCCCTCCCTTTAATGCGCTTTGCATCTATCCGGAAACCCTCTGTCGGATGTCAGGCATTCAGGGGGCTCGCGCGGCGGGAATGTGTGTGGGCCTGGGCAGGCGTGCCCGCCAGGCATCCACTTCCTCCAGCGCCTCCTGTCCTGACGTCCCCAGCGTCACCAATGACTCACGGGCTTCCTCCGCCAACTGAAGCGCGCGAGGCCGGTCGCGCTTCGCGTTCCAGAGCGCTTGCGCCAGGAAGAATCGCGCGCGTGCCTGCTCGCTGGGTGCCTGCGGCGACCGGGCTCCGCTGGCCACCACCCGCTCCAGGAGTTCGGCGGCCTGAAGAGGCCGGTCCAGCGCGAGCAGTGCGCGGCCCAGGTCCATCAGCGTCCCCGTCCGGTAGCCGTAGGCATCATCCTCGCGCGCATCGAGGATGGCGCGGGCGCGCTCGAGGTAGGGCAGGGCTTCGGTGTAGCGCTGGTCCATCATCAAGAGTTTTCCCGTGGCCCTCAGCGTCTGGGCCACGTAGGGATGTTGGGCGCCCAGCCGCTGCTCCAACGGCGCGAGCATGGTGTGGAAGCGGGTCAGGGCCTCTTCGGAGCGGCCGACGCGCGCCATCAGCGTGGCCAGGTTGCCCAGGGTGATGAGCGCTCCCGCGCCGTCCGCGCCTTCGACCTTGAGCGCGATGTCCAGCGCGCGCTCCTGGAGCCGCAGCGCCTCATCGGAGCGGTTCATCCGCTGGAGGGCCGCGGCCAGGGGATTGATGGCGGAGGCGACGTCCGGGTGCTCGGGGCCGAGCGCGCGCTCGAAGACCTCCAGCGCGCCGCGGGCCAGGGCTTCCACCTGTTCGACGTCAGACCTGCGCCAGTGCGCATAGGCCAGCTCCAACTGGGCACGTGCCACGTCCGGATGGCTGGGCCCCAGGGCCGCGCGGCGCGTGCTCAGCGCCTGTTCGAAGAGCCGCATCGCCTCGTCGGCGCGCAGCTGCGCCATGCGCGTGGCGCCCAGCTCGAGCCGGACGTCGGTGACCTCCAGGCTGTCGGGCCCATAGGTGGCTTCCAAGCGCGAGAGGGCGGACTCCTGCTGCTCGGCAGCCTCCGTGTAGCGCCCCTGCGCGAAGAGGAGCGCGCCGACCCGGGCCTGGAGCTGCGCGCGCAGCACGCCGTCACCGCCCAGTCGTTCAATGGCGGCCTCCGCGCGCTCACGCCACCGGTGTCCCAGGGCGTGCTGGTCCAGCACATAGCCGGAGGCATGCACCAGCCGCGTCCAGGCGCGCGCGGCCGCCACGTCGTTGCGCCCGGCCTCCGCGTTCCACACGGCGTCGAAGTAGGTGGTCTCCGCGTCGCGCGGCTGGCCTGTCTCCTCCCGCAGTTGTCCCATCAGCAGCAGGGCGTCCGCGCCGCCGTGGCGGTCATCCGCGTCCTTCGCCGCCTTCACCACGGGCTCCAGCAGCGCCACCGCCTCCGTGTACTTGCCCGCGGCCTTCAGGGCTCGCACCCGCACCAGCGTCCGTGCCCGTTCAAGAGAGGCGCCGTCCGTGGGTTGGGGCTCACGCGCCGCCAGTGCCGCCAGGTCCGAGCACTTGCCCAGCGGCGGCAGGGCCTCCGCGGCGCGCGCGGCCAGCTCCACGGTGCCCGCGTCCGCCCGGGTGAAGAGCTGCGTGAGGGCGGCCACTTCCGCCAGCCGCCCATCCAGGCAGTGCATGCGCCGCGCGAGCACCTGCTCGGATTGCTCACCCCGTACGCGCGTGGCCTCGCAAGCGGAGGTTCGCATCGACGCCCACTCCGCGGTGTACGCATCCAGCGAGCGCCGCACGCGGAGCCATGCGGCGGGCGCGAAGGGCTTGCCCGTCGCGAGGAAGGCGGACTCGATGGTCTGCTGCGCTTCCGGCCCCCACACCGAGGACATGGCCTCGTCGGCGCGCTGGCATGCCCGTGCCCGGCTGGCGTGCACCGCGTGGGTGAGGCCCACCGCCATCAGCAGCAGCGCCGTGCCGCCCACCGCGGGCAGCCAGCGCTTCCAGCGCGAGGCCGGGTCGTGCTGAAGCGCCACCAGCAGGGCATTCAGGTCCGTGTACCGGTCCATGGCGCTGGCGGACAGCCCCCGCAGCAGCACGCGCCGCAGCCACGGCGGGACGTGCGTGCCCCGGGGCGCGGGCCGCACCTTGCCGGCGCGGACCTCGGTCAGCAGTTCGTGTGGGGTGGTGGCGGCGAAGGGGCGCTCGCCGTAGAGGGCTTCGAAGAGCGTGACGCAGAAGGCGAACTGGTCGCTTCGGGCATCCGCGGGCGCGTGGGCCTCCATCTGTTCGGGAGCCATGTACGCGGGCGTGCCTCCCGCCAGGGGTGACACGTCGTCCAATGGATTGGCGTTGCGCGCGAGCCCGAAGTCGGTGACGCGCACGCGGCCATCCTGGCCCACCAGCAGGTTCTCCGGCTTGAAGTCCCCGTGGACCACGCCCGCCGCGTGCGCCGCCGCGAGTCCCCGGCCCGCGTCCAGGAACAGCGCCAGCACCTGTCGCCACGTCCGAGGCGCGTCCTTCAGCCAGGGGCGCAGCGTCCGCGCGTCCACCAGCTCCATGGTGAGGAACACCTGCGGCCCGAAGGTGCCCACGTCGTAGACGGGCACCACGTGCGGATGGGAGACGCGTGCCATGGCCTGCGCTTCGTGCAGCAGGTGCGCGCGGCCCTGCTCCGCCTCCAGGCCCAGGGCCGCGACGCGCAGCAGCTTGAGTGCCACGCGCCGGTCCAGCTCCGGGTCGTAGGCGCTGTAGACGACGCCCATGCCTCCGGAGGCCAGCCGCTCCAACACCAGGTAGCGGCCCACCGCGGTGCCTCGCTCCAACGAGGGACCTTTTCCCGAGGGCGGCCGGGAGTTCGTCAGCGGGGTGGTGGCCCCGGGCGGGTCGTCGTCGGGGGCTTGTGCCCGCAGGGCCTCGGCCACCATGCGGCGGCAGGCGGAGCAGGTGTCCAGGTGCGCATCCACCTCCGTCGCGCGCGCGGGAGGCAGGTCCCCCATCAGCAGCGCCACGAACGTGTTTTCATCCAGGCAGGCCATGGGACGCGCGCGTCAGTCGTTCATCCGCGAGCGCAGCAGGCGGCTGAGGCTCACGTCGAGCTGACTGGAGATGAGGCGCAGTACGCTGTCGAGCTGGGAGGACGTGAGGCGCAGGCGCTCGGTGAGCCGTTGCCGCGTCTGCTGGAGCAGGGTCTCCTGCGCGCCCAGCACCCAGCGCGCCGTGGTGGAGCGGTGCACGCCGTACAGCGCTGCGAGCTGGTCGATGCTCAGGCCGTCCAGGTACTTGAGGCGCAGCACGTTGCGCTGGCGCGGCTCCAGCGCGAGGAGCGCGGTGGAGAAGCAGTCGCTGAACTCGGCGCGGTACGTGCGTTTGAGGTAGGCCAGCTCGGGGTCGTCCTCGGGAGACACCAGCATCGACAGGTCGCCGTCGTCCGTGGATTCCGCCGGTCCGCCGCGCTGCCGCTGCCAGTCCAGGGCGAGCCACAGCGCCGCCGCGCGCACCCAGCCACTCAGCGGGCCTCGTGCCCGGATAGGCCGCCAGCCGGGCCGGTGTCTCCGCGCTGCCCACGAGCATGCGCTGACGCAAGAGTTGGCGTACCTCGTCCAGGCCGGAGGGCGGCAGCTTCAGCCGGACCACCGCGAGATTCACCTCCGGGAGGTAGCGCGCCTCGAACGCGGAGAGCGCCGTGGGCAGCCCGTCCGCCGCCGCGCGAGCGAGGTAGACGTCCGGCAGGCTCAGGGTCTCCACCGCCACCGCCGTGTCGTCACCGGGGAGCAGCCGGGCGAGGTGACTGACGAAGCGGCGGCCTTCCAGGTCCACCCCGGGCCAGGGCGCGCGCGCCATGTCCAGGGCCCGGGCCAGCCGTGCTTGGAGTGGGGCCAGCGACTCCGGCGAAGACGCCTCCGCGCCACCGCGTGCCGCGACGAAGGCCTGGGCCAGGGATAAGTCCATGGGGGACACGCGCGAGTCGATGGCACCGCCTCCGGAAAACCGCTCCGGGCGGTTCAACCGTCGGGGGCGACAATGCTTCCCCAGCGGCCCTTCCAGCAAGGAGGCGACATGGACCCGGGGCGTTGCCACCGCTGTCCGCCTGCTCCGCGCGCGGGCGGGTGTGGCGTATGGGCCGCGCCTGGCGCATGGCCCGCGCATTGCTGGTATGGCTGCGAGCGTGGTGGAGGTGAACGTGGAGTCAATCGGCAGTGGCCCAGGAGACGCAGTCCATTCCTCGTGGCTGGAGTTGAGTGCGTCCGCCCTGCGGCACAACGTCGCGGTGTTCCGGGCCCTGGAGGGGCAGGGGGCGCCGCGAGCACTGGGGGTGGTGCTCAAGGGCAACGCGTATGGGCACGGGCTCGCGCAGGTGTTGCCCGTGGTCCACGGCGAGGTGGACCTCCTCTATGTCATTGCCCCGCAGGACGCGCTGAAGGTGCGGGAGTACGAGCGGGCACAGGGACTGGGGCCAAGGCAGGTGCTCGTCCTGGGCGCGGTGGCGCCGGATGAGGCGGTGGTGTTGGCGCGCGAGGGCGTGGACGCGGTGGTGGCGGACCGTGGCTGGGCGGACGCGGCGGCGGTGTTGCGCGCGGCGAAGCTGGAGCGTCCCCTGCGGGTCCACGTCCACCTCGACACCGGTCTGGGGCGCGAGGGCTTCACGCTGGAGGGGCTGCCCACGGAGTCTCGTTTCCTCTCGGAGTCCCGCGACGTGCTGGAGGTGGTGGGCGTGCTCAGCCACTTCGCCAACACGGAGGATGTGACGGAGCAGGGCTACGCGTTGGCGCAGGTGGACGCCTTCGAGAAGGGGCTGGCGTTCCTCTCCGAGCAACTGGCGCCGGCCCGGCCGCTGCAAAGGCACATCGCCGCGAGCGCCGCGACGCTGGTGTTGCCCCGCGCCCGCTATGAGGCGCTGCGCGTGGGGATTTCGCTCTATGGGCTGTGGCCGTCGCCGGAGACGCGGCTGTCGGCGCGGCTGGTGCTGGGTGAGGTTCCGGTGCTCAAGCCGGTGCTGTCGTGGCGGTGCCGCAGCCAGGTGGTGAAGTGGCTGTCCGCGGGCAGCTACGTGGGCTACGGCTGCACGTACCGGTGTCCGGAGCCCACGCGTATCGCGGTGCTGCCGGTGGGGTACTACGACGGCTACCCGCGCCTCGTGTCGGGCAAGGCGCACGTGTTGGTGAATGGCCGCCGGTGTCCGGTGCTGGGGCGGGTGATGATGAATCACCTCATCGTGGACGTGACACGCGCCACATCCGACGAGCGTCCCGTGACGGCCACCCTGATGGGCCGCGATGGCGAGGAGTCCGTGCCCGCCGAGTCACTGGCCGGCTGGGCCCAGACGATTCACTACGAACTCGTCACCCGGCTGGGGGCGCACCTGAAGCGGACGGTGGTGGCGTAGTCCCGGCGGGCAGGGCGGCCTCCGGTGGCGGCTGCACCTTCCAGCGGCGGTGCAGCCACATCCACTGGTCCGGGTACTTGCGGATGCAGCGCTCCAGCGCGGCCGTCACGCGCGCGGTGTGCTCCGTAATCGGGTCGGCGCACTCACCCGGCGCGGGCGGGAGGATGGGGCCTTCCACTTCCATGCGGAAGCGGGCACCGCCTCGGCCGTTGCGTACGCCCATCACCACGAACACCGGGGCGTCCGTGCGCGCCGCCGCCACCGCCATGGCCGGCGTGGTGGAGGCCAGCTTGCCGAAGAAGGGCACGAAGGCCGCCCCCTTCGCCGGCAGCGCCTGGTCCAGCAGCATGAAGGGGGACTCGCCGCGATTCACCGCGTCGATGATTTCCTGGATGGCGCCTCGCGGATAGATGAGGCCGGCGCCGATTCTCACGCGGTTCTCCGCGATGCGCGTGTTGAGCGCGCCCTTCAGCGGACGCACCAGTGCATCGAGCGGGACGCCATGGCGGATGAGCATCTCCCCCAGCAACTCCCAGTTGCCGAAGTGCGCCGTCACCAGCAGCGCGCCCTTGCCCGTGGCCACGCGCGCCTTCAGCGCCTGCCAGGCCGCATCGCCTTCCACGCCCTGCTCGGCCCAGTCCAGCGGCAGCCGGTCGCCGGAGGGCAGCGACTCCAGCACCACGCGCGACATGTTGATGTAGGCGCCGCGCGCAATCTCCCGGCGCTCCGCGTCACTTTTCTCCGGCATCGCCATGGCCAGGTTTTCCAACGCCACGCGACGACGGATACCCAGCCTGTATGCGAGGTTGCCCACGAAGCGAGCGAGCGCGTCACGCGACTCTGGAGACAGCCACGTCAAGAACGCCCAGACAAAGCGCGTGAGGAATCCCACCACCCGTCCAGGTGGTGTGCCGACGATGCGGCGCAGGTGCTCGGACGGGAGCTTCTGCGTCACGGCGGGTGAGTCAGGGGGCGGGGATGCAGGCGCAATCTGGGACACGTGACGCACTCCACCTCGAAGTGGAGATGACGGCAAGGCCACACCTGCTTGTTGCGCGCTACCTTGCTTGCCCGGCATGGGACACACTGCGCGCCATGCCCAACCTGCTCCGTCCAGCGGCACTGGCCGCTGTCGCCCTCCTCAGTGCGTGCGGTGCCCGGCAGAACCCTCCCGCCACCGCTGAACCCCCTTTGGCCCAGGCGTCACGACAGGCCGTCTCCGCCACGCCGCCGTCACCGAAGCTGCGCCTGCCCACGGAGGTGCGCCCCACCGGCTACAAGGTGGCGCTCACGCTGGACCCGAAGGTGTCCTCGTTCAAGGGCGCGATGGACATCACGCTCGACGTGACGAAGCCCACGTCCGTGGTGTGGCTGCACGCCAAGAGCCTCAACGTGACGGGGGCCGTGTTCATCCAGAACGGTTCGGCCTTCATCGGGACGCCCGTGAAGGGCGAGGAGGACTTCCTCGGCTTCTCTGTGGCGAAGCCGCTGGCCGCCGGCCGGGCGAGGCTGGTCATCAACTATGAAGGCGTCGCGTCGGAGAAGGAGACGGACGGCGCCTTCCGCGTCAATGAAGGCGGGGACTGGTACATCTACACCCAGTTCGAGCCGGTGGACGCGCGCCGTGTGTTCCCCTCCTTCGATGAACCCGGCTTCAAGGTGCCGTGGCAGCTCACCTTCCACGTGCCCGCGGGCGTCGTGGCCGTCACCAACACGCCGCAGGAGTCGGAGGAGGTGCGCCCGGACGGTGGCCGCACCTACCGCTTCGCGCGCACGCAGCCGCTGCCCAGCTATCTCATCGCCTTCGGCGTGGGGCCCTTCGACTTCCTCCCCGCCGCGGACGCGGGCCAGAAGAAGGTGAAGACGCGCATCATCACCCCGCGCGGCCGCACGGCGGAGGGCGCCTACGCCGCGCAGGTGACGCCGGAAATCCTCGCCGCGCTGGAGGACTACTTCGGCATCCCGTACCCGTACGAGAAGCTGGACGTGCTGGCGGTGCCGCTGCTGCGCGGCGCCATGGAGCACCCGGGCCTGGTGACGTTCAACTCGCGCCTCATCCTCGCGAAGCCGGAGGAAGACTCGCTGGGCCGCCAGCGTGCCTTCTCCGACACGCAGGTGCACGAGCTGGCGCACCAGTGGTTCGGCAACCTGGTCACCATGCAGTGGTGGGATGACCTGTGGCTCAACGAGGCCTTCGCCTCGTGGATGACCCCGCGCATCGTCGAATCGTGGCGTCCCGCCTGGGACGCGCCCGTCGAGCGCGTGCACGACCGCGCCCGGGCCCTGGACGCGGACAGTCTCCTGTCGGCGCGCCGCATCCGCCAGCCCATCGAGAGCGCCAACGACATCCACAACGCCTTTGACGGCATCACCTATGGCAAGGGCTCCGCGGTGCTCAGCATGACGGAGGAGTGGCTGGGCCGGGATGTCTTCCAGCGCGGCATCCAGCGCTACTTCCGCAAGCACGCGGGCGGCAACGCCACCGCGAACGACTTCCTGGACGCCGTGTCCGCTGAGTCCGGCAAGGACGTGACGGGCATGTTGGGGAGCTTCCTGGACCAGAGCGGGGCGCCGCTCGTCACCGCGTCGCTGGCATGCGGCGCGGACGGCGCGAAGGTGGTGCTCACGCAGCAGCGTTACCTGCGGCTGGGGGCCGCGTCGCCGGGTCCGCAGACGTGGAAGGTGCCGGTGTGCGTGGAGTACGCGGCGGGCGGCAAGGAGGCCCGGACCTGCACGCTGCTGGAGGGCGAGCGCGCCGAGGTGGCCCTGAGCGAGGCGAAGACGTGCCCGGACTGGGTGTTCCCCAACGCGGAGGGCGCGGGCTACTTCCGGGTCCAGCTCGATGGGGACGCAGCGGCGAAGCTGGCGAAGTCCGGGATGAAGCGGCTGTCGCGCACCGAGCGGGTGACGTTCCTGACGGACGTGCGCGCGCTGGCCCTGGCTGGGACGATTCCCGCCGCCGAGGCCCTGGCCCTGACGAGCCGCCTGGCGAATGAGCCGGACCGCGTCGTCACCCTGGCCTCGCTGGACCTGCTGGAGCTGGTCAGCTCGCGGCTGCTTCCGGACGAGAAGCTGAAGGACCGGGCTCGCTTCCTGCGTGAGACCTATGGCCCCCGGGCGCGGCAGCTCGGCTTCGCCCCGCGCAAGGGCGAGAGCGAGGACACGCGCCTGCTCCGGCCCCGGCTGGTGCGGCTGGCGGGACGGGACGGCAGGGATCCGAAGCTGCTCGCGGAAGCGCGTGCCCTCGCGAACAAGTGGCTGAAGGACAATCGCGCGGTGGCGCCGGAGATGGTGGACGTGGTGCTCGCCCTCGCCGCCACCGAGAACGACGCGGCCTTCCGGGAGCAGCTCGTCGTGGCGGTGCGCTCGGAGAAGGAGCGGCGCACGCGCCAGCACCTCATCGGCGCGCTGAGCAGCTTCACGGACCCGGTGCTGGTGAAGCAGAACCTGGCCCTGGTGTTCGAGAAGGGCTTGGACCCGCGTGAGACGATGTGGATGGCGTTCGCGGCCTCGCAGGGACTGCGCACCCAGGACGTGGCCTTCGACTTCGTGAAGGAGAACTACGACCGCCTGGTGGGGGACTCGCCCGAGGCGCTGCTGTCACTCGATGCCGCGGGGCGCATGGCCTACATCGGCAGCAACTTCTGCGATGCGGGCAAGCGTCAGCAGGTGGAGGAGTTCTTCTCCGAGCGCACCGCGAAGGCGCCGGGGGGGCCCCGGGTACTGGCGCAGGTGCTGGAGATCGTGGACCAGTGCATCGCGCTGAAGAAGACGCAGGCGGCCAGCGTCGAGTCCTTCCTTGCGAAGGGCACCCCGTCGCGTCCGCCGCAGGCACCCGCGTCGCGGTAGTCGCGCGGACGGCCGGGCCCGGCATCCCTCATGAGATGTCCGGGCCCGGATGTTCCGCCAGGCCCTACTTCCGGCCGCGGGACATGAAGGACATGAAGGCTTCCTGCGCCTCGGTGGACTGGAGGCGCTGGATGAACTCACCGCCCTCGCGGGCCAGCGTCTCGCGAATCTGGGCGCGCAGGGGCTCGCGAATCAGCCGCTTCGTCACGCGCACCGCCTCCGCCGGGCGGGAGGCCAGTGTGGCGGCGCGCTCGGTGGCCACCTGCTGGAGGCTGGCGTCCGGCACCACCTTGTTGATGAGGCCCGCGCGCAGCGCCGTGGCCGCGTCGAAGGGCTCGCCGAAGAGCAGCAGCTCGCTGGCCAGCGCGAAGCCCGCCGTCCTGGGGATGAGCAGGCTGCTGGCGCCCTCCGCGCACAGCCCCAACTGGACGAAGGGCATGTGGAAGCGCGCGCGCTCGCTGGCCACCACGTAGTCACAGTGCAGCAGCATCGTCGTGCCGATGCCCACCGCCGGGCCGTCCACCGCCGCCAGAATCGGCTTGTCCGCGTCCACCAGCGCTCGCAGGAAGCGGAACACGGCGCTGTCCTCGCCCGCGGGCGGGTGCTCCATGAAGTCGCCAATGTCGTTGCCGGCGGTGAAGACGTTGCCCGCGCCGGTGAGCAGCACCGCGCGCACGTCGACGTTGCCCTCCGCGTCCTTCAGCGCGCGGGTGGCCGCCTCGTACATGGCATGCGTGAAGGCGTTCTTCTTCTCGGGCCGGTTGAAGGTGAGGGTGAGGACCCCCGAGTCGAGCTTCGTCAGCAGCGTGTCGGACATGGTGCCGGGGAGCCTAACCGACTCCGTGCGTTGGGGCGGGAGAATGGCACCCCGCGCCCTGGCTCGCGATGCTGCCGAGGCGTCCAGGCCCCCTCGGTCGGGCAGGGCCTGGGCGCGGGAAGTGTCCGCTGGTCGTCAGGGCCGCAGGGCCCGGGCCACCAGGGGCGCGAGCGTCACCACCTGGTGCTGGAACGGCAGCCCCAGGACAGGCTCCACGCTGTCGGTGCTCACCAGCCGGGTGAGCGGCAAGGTGCGCAGGCGCTCCACGGCGGGGCCCACCAGCAGGGCGTGGGTCGTCGCCACCGTGAAGTCCTCCGTGCAGCCCGCGTCGCGCAGGGTGCCCGCGGCGGCGGCCAGGGTGCCACCGGTGGACACCATGTCATCCACCAGAATCGGGCGGCGTCCCCGCACCTCGCCCATCAGCCCGCTGGCGTGGACCTCGTCTCCGCTCAGCCGCACCTTGTGAATCACCGCCCACGGCCGGTTCAGCAGCCGCGCCAGGGCCTCCGCGCGCTTCACCGCGCCCAGGTCCGGCGCCACCACCACGGAGGTGTCGGTGACGTGCTCGCGGAGCGCTTCCGCCAGCAACGGCAGCGAGGTGAGGTGCTCCAGCGGCGCGCCGAAGCAGCCTTCCAGCGCGGGGCTGTGCAGGTCCACCACCAGCACGCGCGCGAAGCGGCCCTGTGACAGCAGGTCTGCCACCAGCCGGCCGCCCAGGGGCTCCCCTGGCCTGGCGCGCCGGTCCTGCCGCGCGTAGCCCAGGTAGGGCACCACGGCTTCCAGGCGGGCGGCCCCCATGCGCCAGCACGCGTCCGCCATCAGCAGCAACTCCAGCAGGTGCTCACCCGCGGGGGGCGTCGTGGACTGCACCAGGATGACGGTGCGGCCTCGCACCTGCTCGGGCACCTCGACGTGCATTTCCCCATCGGGGAAACGCTCGAAGTGGCAGTCAGCGGGCGCTACGCCCAGGGCTTGCCCGAGCGCGCGTCCCAGGTGGGGGCTCGCCGTGCCAACAAGGAGGACAGGGTCCATGGGCCGCACCCTAGCGCGCCTGCCGGTCGGACGGTGCGTCCCCGGCGGTCCCCCCGCGAGCCTCCCTCCGGGACGGCCCTCGCATGGCCCTCCGCCGCCAGTCGCGCGCCCCGTGACTTCCTTGTGGGAAGGAGGAAGGACGCAATGCGCTTTCGGGACCGAGCAGATGCGGGCCGCCGGCTGGCGGCGCGGCTGTTGCCCTACCGGGGTGGCGAGGTGCGTGTGCTGGGCCTGGCGCGAGGCGGGCTCCGGGTGGCGTACGAGGTGGCCCACGCATTGGAGGCGCCACTGGACGTCTGGGTCTCCCGCCGCATTGACGTGCCGGGCCGGATGACGGTGCTGGGCGCGGTGTCGGAAGGGGGCGGCATCTACCTGGACCAGGACGCGCTGCGGGGCCTGGGCCTGCCGGAGGTGGAGGCCCGGAGCCTGGCGCGGGCGGAGGCTTCGGAAGTGGACAATCAGGTCCAGCGGCTGCGGGGCACCTCGGAGCCCGCGATGGGGGGCTTCACGGTGCTGCTGGTGGATGACGGGCTGGTGTCGGGCGCCACGGCCATGGCCGCGCTCCAGGTGCTGCGGCGGCAACACCCGGCTCGGCTGGTGCTGGGCGTCCCCGTGGGGACCCCGCATGGGCTGGCCCGGGTGCGGCCGGAAGCGGACGCGGTGCATTGCGTGGAGGTGCTGCCCGCGATGCGTGACGTGTCGGAGGCCTACGACGACTACCGGCCGTTGCCGGACGTGGAGCTGCGGCAGTTGCTCGTGCGCGCCCGGGAGCCCGTGCAGCCGCGCGAGGTCCTCGAGTCCACGGACCTGGGCGGCTTCTGGATGTGACGCGAGACAAGGAGGCACGGACGACATGTGGCAGGAAGGAAATACGGACCCGGACATCCGGGAGGTGCAGGTCCAGGTGGGCGACGTGGTGCTGGGGGGCAGCCTGGGCATCCCGGACGGCGCGCGAGGTCTGGTCATCTTCGCCCATGGCAGCGGCAGCAGCCGCTTCAGTCCCCGCAACCGCGCGGTGGCGCGTGCGCTGCGCGCGCAGGGGCTGGCCACGCTGCTGTTCGACCTGCTGAGCGAAGTGGAGGAGGTGAAGGACGCGCGCACCGGGGAGTTGCGCTTCGACATCCCGTTCCTCGCCCGGCGGTTGGCGGCGGTGACGGAATGGGCGCAGCGGCAGCCGGCGCTGGCCGTGCTGCGCATGGGCTACTTCGGCTCCAGCACCGGCGCCGCGGCGGCGCTCGTCGCGGCGGCCCTGCATCCGGACCTCATCCACGCGGTGGTGTCGCGCGGCGGGCGGCCCGACCTGGCCGGACCGGTGTTGCCCCGCGTGCAGGCGCCCACACTGCTGCTCGTCGGTGGGCAGGACGTGGGCGTGCTGGAGCTGAACGAGGCGTCACTCGCGCGGATGGAGGGCCTGAAGGGCATCCACATCATCCCGGGGGCCACGCACCTCTTCGAGGAGCCCGGCGCGCTGGAGCAGGTGGCCCGCCAGGCCGCCGCGTGGTTCCTCCGCTTCCTCGGCGGCGTCGGCGCGGAGGCGCGTGCGTGAATCTGGCGTCGGGACACACCAACGAAGGAGGCGTCATGGAGACGGGGCAGGCGTCGGCGGCGCGCGAGGCGATGCCTCGGTGGGAGCACCTCACCCGCGGCTCGCAGCGC
The DNA here is from genome assembly GCF_006518205.1 of Myxococcus sp. CA005. NCBI lineage: Bacteria > Pseudomonadati > Myxococcota > Myxococcia > Myxococcales > Myxococcaceae > Myxococcus > Myxococcus sp. CA005. The sequence continues at coordinate 63,217 of NZ_SRLV01000039.1, forward strand.
GTGGTGCGGGGACAGGGGCGCTCGCTGGAAGAGGCCTTCGAGCAGGCCGCGGTGGCGTTGTGCGCGCTGGTGGTGGACCCCGCCTCGGTGGAGGTGCGCGAGGAGGTGGAGCTGGTGTGCGAGGCGACGGCGCCGGAGCGGCTGCTGGCGGACTGGCTGCGCGCCATCGTCCACAAGATGGCGGCGCGCCGCCTGTGTTTCCGGTGCTTCGCGGTGCGCATGGACGGCACGCGCCTCTTCGGCCACGCCTTCGGTGAGCCGTTGGACCGGGAGCGCCACCCCTTCGCGCGAGACGTGCGGGGCGTGTCGCTGGTGGACACGCGTGTGTCCCAGGGCGCGGATGGCCTGTGGACGGCTGAGTGCGAAGTGGAGCTGTGACGCATGGGCGCGCGGGACGTGGCGCTGCGAGGCGCGGAGGGCTCGGTGGTGACGGCGCGGCTGGACCTGCCACCCGGCAGGCCCGTGGCCAGCGCGGTGCGGGTGGGGTGCTTCGCGTGCCTGGGGCCATCACCGGCACCTTCCCGGCTGGCCCATGCGCTGGTGGCCCGCGGCTTCGCGGTGCTGTCGCTGGACTTCACCGCGCCCGCGGCTGCCGGACCGCGGCCGGACACGGTGCCTTCGGTGGAGGCGGTGGAGGCCGCGGCGGCGTGGCTTCGGGAGCGCTACCCCCCGGTGCGCCTGCTGGTGGGGCACAGTCTTGGTGGCACGGCGGCGGCCGCGGCGCTGCCCCGGCTTTCGGAGGTGGCCGCGCTGGCGCTGGTGAATGCGCCGGTGGGCGGTGGACCGTTGCTCGAACGGCTGTCTTCCACCGCGCGGGAGGCGGGTGAGGGTGAGCTCGACTTCGGGCCGGGCCGTCTGCGCCTCACGCGCCGCTTCCTCCAGGACATCGACGAGGCGCACCTGCGGCGGGCGCTGAACGCCTTTCCGGGCGAGCTGCTGGTGCTGCATGCGCCGGCGGACCGGTACGTGCCGCTCGAGCACGCCCGGCGGTGGATGGCCATGGCCCGCCGTCCGGCCAGTCTGATGCTGCTGGAGGGCGCGGACCACTTCCTGTCCCACGACGCGGACGCGGGCCATGCCGCCGACGTGCTGGGGGTGTGGGCCGCGCGGCAGGTGACACCGGTGCGGGAGCGTGAGGCGCCCCTGCCCCCGGGCGTGGTGGAGGTCCACGAGGCGGGGGAGGGCCGCTTCGCCCAGGACATCCGCGTGGGGGCGCACCGGCTGCGCTCGGATGAGCCGCTGTCGGTGGGCGGCGAGGACACCGGCCCCACGCCCTACGGGCTGCTGACGGCCGCGCTGGGGGCGTGCACCGCGATGACGCTGCGGCTCTACGCGGCGCGCAAGGGCTGGCCGCTGGAGCATGTCCACGTGCGGCTGAGCCACGAGAAGGTGCACGCGAAGGCGTGCGAGGAGTGCGAGACGAAGGACGGGAAGATGGACCGGCTGCAACGTACGGTGAAGTTGGAGGGCCCGCTGACGGACGCGCAGCGCGCGACGCTGGTGGCCATCGCGGACCGCTGCCCGGTGCACCGGACGCTGGCTTCGGATGTGGATGTCCATACGGACGTGGAGCAATGAGCGCCCCGGGCACACGCACGGGCTGGTAGGGTCCGCCGCATGATTTCGAGTGAGCAGCGCTTCGTGTGGCTGGACCTGGAGATGACCGGGTTGGACCCGGAGACGTGTTCCATCATCGAGGTGGGCGTCATCATCACCGGTCCGGATTTGCGGCCCATCGCGGAGATTGAGCGCGTCATCTGGCAGCCGGAGGAGGTGCTCCTGCGCATGGAGCCCGTCGTCCGGGAGATGCACACCCGCAACGAGCTCCTGGAGAAGGTGCGTGCCTCCAACACCTCGCTGCGCGTGGCGGAGCGGGATGTCATGGCGCTCGTCACCGAGCACTGCGCCCTGGGCGAGGGCATCCTCGCCGGCAACTCCATCCACACCGACCGGCGCTTCCTCATCCGCTACATGCCGCTGCTGGAGCGCTACCTGCACTACCGCATGGTGGACGTGACGAGCCTCAAGGTGTTGACGCGCGCCTGGTATCCGAACCTGGTGGAGCCGCGCAAGGCGCCCAGCGGGCACACCGCCCTGGCGGACGTGCGCGCCAGCATCTCGGAGTTGCAGTACTACCGCGACACCCTCTTTCGCGGGACGCCGGCCTAGGCGTTGGGCTGGGGCTCGACGAGCAGCTCGGCGATGGTGTCGAGCAGCACGTCCAGTTCGAAGGGCTTGGCGAGGAAGCGCGCGCTGGAGCGGCGCTCCTCGTCGGAGATGCGGCCGGCGCTCATCACCACCACGGGGATGTCTCGCAGGCCGTCGTCCTCGCGCATGCGGCGCAGCATCTCCCGGCCGTCCATGACGGGCATCATCAAGTCCAGCAGCACCAGGTCCGGCTTCGCGTCCGCCATGCGGTGCAGGCCTTCGGCGCCGTTGAAGGCGGTGTCGACGTCGTAGCCCTCCACGGACAGGATGTCCTGGAGCGCCTCGACGATGGCCAGCTCGTCGTCCACGATGAGAAGCCGCTTCATACGCCACGCCCCCCACGCCGGGATGGCTTGCCGCGCCGGACCGGTTTGCTCCCTGTCTTGCGTTTCGGCTTCCGCGGGGGCGCCGCGTGGGACGGGGCCTGCCCGTTGAAGAGGGCCTCCGCGCTCTCGCTGTCCGCCGCGACTTCGATGCCCCGAGGCGTCATGGAGAACAGTCGCTGGGCCGTGTCGTGGTCGCTCTCCCGCGCCTTCAACACGGAGAGCACGCGGTAGTTCCGCGAGCGCAGCGCCACCATCCGCAGCACCAGGACGTTGTCGACGAGCGCCTCCACGTCCGGCCGCGCGTCCGCCTCCGGTGTGGCGAGCGCGCGCGTCTGCTGGAGGACCAGCGGGGTGACGCCCAGGTTGAGCAGTTCGTGCATGAGGGCGGCGAGGAATTGGGGCGTGCGCTCGGAGTCCGTGAGTTCCTGACAGAAGGACTCCAGTCCGTCCAGCACCAGCCGCTGGATGCCGTGTTGTTTCACCCACCCGAACAGCTCCTCGGCCAGCGCGTCCGGTTGCGTCTCCGCCGCCACGCGCGACACCAGGTGGACCCGGCCCGCTTCCACGTGCGCGCCCAATTCCAGCCCCAGCCGCTCCGCCTTGTGGACCAGCCGGGCCGGCGGCTCCACGAAGCCGAGGTACAGCCCGGGCTCTTGCCGGCGTGCGCCCTCCGCCAGGAAGTGCAGCCCCAACTGCGTTTTGCCGCAGCCGGGCGGGCCCGCCACCAGCGTGGACGAATCCCGCACCAGGCCGCCGGAGAGCATCTCGTCCAGCGCGGGGATGCCGAAGGTGAGCCGCGCGTCCGTCGAGGGCGTGCGCGTGGGCAGCCGCGTGTAGAGGGCTTCGATGCGGGGATGGATGGACAGGCCGTTGTCGGAAATCTCGAAGCCGTGACGGCCGGGGACCTGGGGTCCGCCGCGGAACTTCGTCACCTCGGCCAGGCGCACCGACTTCACGCCCACGCGCTCCTGGGCCAGGGCGACGACGCCGTCCACCATGGCGTAGCGTGGGTCGGACGGGTCGCCGCGCTGCCCGGTGAGCAGCAGCGTGGTGCAGCCCGCGAGCGCGTTGTGGACGCAGAGGCCGTGGAGGAACTCCCGGAAGCTCAGCGGGTCCTCGGAGCGCTCCTCCATGGCCACCAGGCCGTCCACCACCAGCACCGTGGCGCCGTGCTCGCGCACCGCGCGGAAGATGAGCTTGCTGAGGCCCGCCAGCCCTTCCGCCTTGAGGGCGGCGGATCCGCTTTCGTAGCTCAGCGCGCGGCCGACCTCTTCCGCGTGGAAGAAGCGCATGCTCCGCAAGTGCAGCATCATCCGCGCGTGGGATTCCCCCAGCACCGTGAGGTAGATGGCACGGCCACCCTGGGCCACGGTGGCGAAGCAGAACTGGTTGCCGAGGATGGTCTTCCCCGTCCCCGGTGCCCCCGTGATGATGTACGTGCCTCCGCGAAGAAAGCCGCCGCGCAGGAGCGCGTCCAGCCCTGGCACGCCGCTGGGAACCCGCGCGTCGGGTTCGTCCGGCCGCTCAGAGGTGTCCGTCACACGATGCTCCTTCCGTCCTGGGCGCGAACCCTAGGCCAGCAAGGTGCCCACGCCATGCAATTGCGCGGCGTCTGTTCGGAACCGTGCGGTGGACGCGCGACTCATCGCGTGCCAGGTGGCACCAGTGCCGCCCGGAGGAGGTGCTTCTGCACCTTGCCCAACGCATTGCGCGGCAGCGCATCCGTGAAGACGACCTGGCGCGGCTTCTTGAAGCTGGCGAGCCGGTCCTTGCACCAGTCCACCAGGGACTGGGACTCCGGCGGGGTCGCCCCGGGGTGAGGCACCACCACGGCCACCACCTGCTCGCCCAGGTCCGCGTCCGGCAGGCCCAGCACCGCGACCTCCGCGACGCCCGGGTGCATGGCGAGCACCTCCTCCACCTCGCGCGGGTACACGTTGAAGCCGCCGCTGATGATGAGCTCGCGCGCCCGCCCGGTGATGCGCAGGTAGCCGTCCGCGTCCACATCCCCCAGGTCGCCCGTGCGGAACCACCCGTCCGCGTCGAAGGACTCGGCGGTGGCGTCCTGACGGCGCCAGTATCCGGCGAAGACGTGAGGGCCCCGGACCTCGATTTCCCCCGTCTCACCGCACGGTTGAGGTTGGCGCGTGCGCACGTCCACCACGCGGGCCTCCTGGCCGGGGTAGGGGAAGCCCACCGTTCCGGAGCGGCGCTCGCCCTCGTAGGGGTTGGTGGTGTTCATGATGGTCTCCGTCATCCCGTAGCGCTCCAGGATGCGGGCGCCCAGCTCCGCTTCGATGTCCGCGAAGAGCTGGGGACTGAGCGGCGCCGAGCCGGACACCCACAGGCGCAGCGCGCGCGGCTTCACACGTGACGCGCGGGCTTCCTCCAGCAGGCGGCTGTACATGGTGGGCACGCCGAAGAACATCGTAAGCGAGGCGTCATCGCGCAGCGCGGTCAGGGACTCGGCGGCGTTGAAGCGGCGGCGCAGGTCCGCGCTGGCGCCGGTGAACAGCGTGCCGTGCAGGCCCACCATCAGGCCGTGGGTGTGGAACAGCGGCAGGGTGAGCAGCAGCCGGTCCTGCTCCGTCCACCGCCACGCCTCGGTGACGGCCCGCACGTTGGCCAGCAGGTTGCGGTGCAGCAGCATGGCGCCCTTGGAGCGGCCGGTGGTGCCAGAGGTGTAGCCCAGCACCGCCAGGTCCTCCGGACGCGGCATCACCAGCGGCGCGGTGGCGGAGGTGCCCTCCGCGAGCAGCGTGTCGAAGGGGACCTCCGTGAGCGACTCGGGCAGCGCGGTGGTGGGGCGCTCCACGGTGATGAGCCACTGGAGCGAGGGCAGTTGGGCCCGCAGCGGCACCAGCTCCGCGGCGCCCGCCGCGCCGGTGACGCAGCCGCAGACTTCCGCGTCGGACAGGATGTGGGCCAGCTCCACCTGCCGGTAGGCGGTGTTGACCAGCACCACCACGCCGCCCGCGGCCTGCACACCCAGGTAGGTGATGGCGAAGCGGGCGCTGTTCTCCAGGAAGAGCGCCACCCGCTCCCCCGGCTGGAGCCCGCGCTGCTTGAGGCCCCGGGCGAAGGCCGTGACGTGCGTGGCGAACTGTCCGTAGGTGAAGCGCTCCTGCTCGAACGTCAGCAGGGGCCGCTCGGGCGCGCGGTGTGCATGGTCCAGGAACACTTCGAGAAGGGAGGCCGACATGGGCGCGCACCTTAGCGCTGGCGCCCCCAGGGGCCTCCACCCCCTTCCTGCCGCTGTCCGCTTCTGGGACGGCACTTTCCGCAAGTGGGCACGGCCTCCGCGAGGCAGTCCTTCATCCCGAGTAATTCCAGGGGGTTGGCGTGGATATTGGCTTTGGCACGAGCCTCGCTCTGGGCAGGGGCGTGGACATTCCCAAAGCCAAGAAGCCGCGTCGCAAGCCCTGGGTGCTCGCCATCGGTGGAGCCTGCGTGCTCCTGCTGGTGACAGTGGGCCTGTCACGGCTGCGCCCGGCGGCGCCCACGGTGGAGCGGGCCTCGGTGTGGTTGGACACGGTGAAGCGCGGACCCATGGTGCGCCAGGTGAAGGGCGCGGGCACGCTGGTGCCGGAGTACATCCGCTGGCTCACCGCGGACACGGCGGGCCGGGTGGAGCGCATCCACGTGCGACCTGGGGCCACGGTGACGGCGGACACGCTCCTGTTGGAGCTGTCGAACCCGGACGTGCAGCTCCAGGCCTTGGAGGCCGAGCGTCAACTGGCCAGCGTGGAGGCCGACCTCATCCAGGTGCGCATGGAGCTGGAGACGCAGCGGCTGGCCCAGGAGGCCATGGTGGCGGCGCTCATCAACGAGTCCGCCGAGGCGGGACGGCGCTCCGACGCGAACGAGGCCCTTCACCAGAAGGCACATATCGGCGACCTGGAGATGCAGCAGGCGCGCGAGAAGGCCGCGGAGCTGAGCCGTCGCCTGGAGCTGGAGCGCAAGAAGCTCCAGGTGGTGGCGTCCAGCATGAAGGAGCAGCTCACCGCGCAGCAGGGACAGGTGGAGCGCCTGAAGGCGGTGGCCCGCTTCCGCCGCGCGCAGGTGGAGTCGATGAAGGTGCTCGCGGGTGAGGATGGCGTGCTCCAGGACCTGCCGCTGGAGCTGGGGCAGTGGGTGACGCCGGGCGTGCTGCTGGCGAAGGTGGTGAAGCCGGAGCGGCTGAAGGCGGAGCTGCGCATCGCGGAGACGCAGGCGCGCGACATCCAGCCTGGGCTGAAGGCGTTGGTGGACACCCGCAACGGCGTGGTGGAGGGCCAGGTGGCGCGGGTGGCGCCCGCGGCGAGCCAGGGCACGGTGCGCGTGGAGGTGTCGCTGCCCGCGGAGCTGCCCCGCGGCGCGCGGCCGGACTTGACGGTGGAGGGCACGGTGGAGCTGGAGCGGCTGGGCGACGTGCTGTCCGTGGGGCGCCCGGCTGGCGCGCAGCCCAATGCCACCATGGCCCTCTTCCGCTTGATGCCGGGCAGTGATGAAGCCGTCCGCGTGCCGGTGCAGTTGGGCCGGGGCTCGGTGAACGCGGTGGAGGTGCTGCAGGGCCTTCAAGAAGGTGACCAGGTGGTGTTGTCGGACATGGCCGCGTGGGACGCCGTGGAGCGGGTGCGGCTGCGATGATGGACGCACTTCGCCGTGACGTGCGGCACACGCTGCGCTCGCTGCGCCAGAGCCCCGGCTTCGCGCTGGTGGCGGTGCTCGCGCTGGCGCTGGGGATTGGCGCCAACAGCGCCGTCTTCAGCGTGGTGAACGGAGTGCTCCTCACTCCGCCGCCCTTCTCGGAGCCCGAGCGGGTGGTGCACCTCCAGGGGAACATCGCGCAAGCCGGGCTCGAGGACATCTCCCTGTCCGTGCCGGAGTACTTCGACCTGGCGACGCTGTCGCGCGCCTTCGAATCGGTGGCGGCCTACCGGGGCGGCAACCTGACGCTCACGGGCAGGGACATCCCCCAGCAGCTCGCCGCGGTGGCGGCCACACCGTCCTTCTTCGCCACGCTGGGCGTGTCGCCGGTGCTCGGCCGCGCCTTCACGGAGGCGGAGGCCGTCCAGGGGCGTGAGCGGGTGGTGGTGCTCACCGACACGGCGTGGCGCGTGCACTTCGCGCGGGACGCGCAGGTGCTGGGCCAGACGATGCAGCTCGACGGCGAGCCGTACACGGTCGTGGGCGTGTTGCCCGCGGGAGTGGCCTACCCCGCCTGGGCGGAGATGTACGTGCCCTTCGTGCCCACCGAGACACAGCGGCAGGAGGACCAGCGCGGCGCCCGGTTCCTGTCGGTGGTGGGACGGTTGAAGCCCGGCGTGACGCAGGACGCGGCGCGCACGGACCTGGCGCGCGTGGCGCTGGAGATGGAGGAGGCCGTCCCCTCGCGGTACCGGAAGGTGGGTTGGTCCTTCTCGGTGACGTCGCTGGACGAAAAGGTCGTGGGCAACGTGCGCGGCACGCTGTGGCTGTTGCTGGGCGCGGTGGGCTTCGTGCTGCTGGCGGCGTGCAGCAGCGTGGCCAACCTGCTGTTGGCCCGGATGGCGGCGCGCGGACGCGAGGTGTCCATCCGCGCCGCGCTGGGGGCGAGCCGGGGCCGGCTGGTGGCGCAGTTCCTCACCGAGAGCCTGGTGCTGTCCCTGGCGGGCGGGGTGCTGGGGATGCTGCTGGCGTTGTGGGGCACGGACGCGTTGGTGGCGCTGGTGGGAGAGGCGCTGCCTCGCGCGAGCCAGGTGCGGCTGGATGCGCGGCCGCTGGTGTTCACCATGGGCGTGAGCCTCCTCACGGGCGTGCTCTTCGGGCTCGGTCCGGCGCTGCATGGCAGCCGGGAGGATTTGAGCGTCGCCATGCGCGAGGGCAGCCGGGGCACGGAGGGCCATGGTTCGGGCCGGATGCGCGCGGGGCTGGTGGTGGGGCAGGTCGCGGTGGCGCTGGTGCTCCTGGTGGGGGCGGGGTTGTTCACCAAGAGCTTCCTGGCCCTGCGCGCGGTGGACGCGGGCTTCACGCCCGAGGGCGTGCTCACGGGCAAGCTCGTGCTGCCCTCCGCGCGCTACCCGGACGCGGCACACAAGGTGGCCTTCCAGCGGGAGCTGTTGGGGCGGCTCCAGTCGCTCCCGGGCGTGGAGGCCGTGGGGGTCACCAACCTGCTGCCGCTGGGAGGGCGCTCGGACAGCAGCTTCGACATCGAGGGACGGCCGCAGGCGCCGGATGAGGTCTGGCCCGCGGTGGAGTTCCGCTCCGTCAGCCCGGGTTATCTGCGCACGCTGCGCGTCACCCCGCGCGAGGGGCACCTCCTGGAGGGAGACGGGACGGAGGGGCCGGACGCGCCCTGGCAGGTGGTCATCAACAAGACCTTCGCGGACCTCTACTGGCCCCAGGGGGATGCGCTGGGCCAGCGGTTGAAGCTGCACTGGGACACGGCGCAGTGGACCACCGTGGTGGGCATCGTGGACGACGTGCGCGAATGGGGCCTGGATACGCCCGCGCGGCCCGCCGCGTACTACCCGGCGGCGAAGGTGCCCACGCCCTTCCTGGCGCTCGCGGTCCGGGCGAAGTCCGGCGGCAGCCCGGAGGCGCTGCGCACCGCCATCGAGGCGGAGTTGCGCGCCGTGGATGGCAACCTGGCGTTGTACGCGGTGGCGCCGCTGACGCGATTGGTGGATGAGTCCATCAGCTCCCGCCAGGTGTCGGCGCTGTTGATGGGCCTGTTCGCGGGCACGGCGCTGCTGCTGGCGGCGCTCGGCATCTCCGGCGTCATCGGCTACTCGGTGGCGCAGCGCACGCGGGAGATGGGCATCCGCATGGCGTTGGGGGCCTCGCGGACCCGCGTGCTGACGCTGGTACTGGGGCAGGGCCTGCGGCTCACCGCGCTGGGCGTGGTGCTGGGCCTGGGGCTGTCGCTGGGATTGGCGCGGCTGTTGGATGCAATGCTGTATGGGGTGGCGGCGTACGACGGGTGGACCTTCGCGGGCGTAGCGTTGCTGCTGGGCACGGTGGCCGTGCTGGCCGCCTGGCTTCCGGCGCGCCGGGCCACGCGCGTGGACCCGGCCATCGCCCTGCGAGCGGAGTAGGCCGATGGAGACTTCAGACATGACCGCGTGGAACGCGGTGGAGCGGGTGGGTCAGCGATGATGACGAACGACACGAAGACGGCTGCTTCCCCGGAAGGCGCGGTGGCGCAGGAGGACGCGGGCGCGGAGCCCGGCAAGGCGCTCATCCACCTGGACGGACTGACCAAGGTCTTCGAGACCGAGGACGTGGAGACGCACGCGCTCTCCAACATCCACCTCAACGTGCGCAAGGGCGAGTGGGTGGCGATTGTCGGCCCGTCGGGCTCGGGCAAGTCCACCTTGCTGGCGGTGCTGGGGCTGCTGGACACGGCGACGCGCGGGGCCTACCTGCTGGACGGGCGCAGCGTGTTGGACCTGTCCGCGACGGACCGGGCGCTGGTGCGCAACCGGCACATCGGCTTCATCTTCCAGAGCTTCAACCTCATCGGCGACCTGACGGTGTTCGAGAACGTGGAGCTGCCGCTGACGTACCGGGGCATGCCCGCCGCCGAGCGAAAGCAGCGGGTGGAGCGCGCGCTGGAGAAGGTGGGCATGGCGCACCGGGCCCGTCACATGCCGGGGCAGCTCTCCGGCGGTCAGCAGCAGCGCGTGGCGGTGGCGCGCGCGGTGGCGGGCGACCCGCTCATCCTCCTGGCGGACGAGCCCACGGGCAACCTGGACTCGAAGAACGGCGAGGCGGTGATGCAGCTCTTGACGGAACTCCACAAGGGCGGCGCCACCATCTGCATGGTGACGCACGACCCGGCGCACGCGCGCGTGGCCACCCGCACGGTGAGCCTCTTCGACGGCCGCATCGTCCAGGACGAACAGCGCCGCTGAGACGGACATGCCATCTCCGCTCATCTCCCTGAGGAACGTCGAGAAGTCCTACCCCCTGGCTGGCGGCCGGGCCTGGGTGCTGCGCCGCATCGACCTGGACATCCAGCCGGGCGAGTTCGTCACGCTGATGGGGCCGTCGGGCGCCGGCAAGTCCACGCTGCTATCCATCCTGGGCATGCTGGACGTGGACTGGACGGGCGAGTACCTGCTGGATGGCCAGGCGGTACATGCCATGAAGCCCAAGGCGCGCGGGGAGCTTTCCCGGCGCACCATCGGCTTCGTGTTCCAGCAGTACCACCTGCTCGACAACCTGACGGTGGCGGAGAACCTGGAGGTGCCGCTGTCCTACCGCGACCTCAAGCGCGGCGAGCGCGAGGCCCTGGTGGGCGACATGCTGGACCGCTTCCAGCTCGTGGGGAAGAAGGACCTCTTCCCCTCGCAGCTCTCCGGTGGGCAGCAGCAGCTCGTGGGCATCGCCCGGGCGCTCATCGCCAACCCCAAGGTGCTGCTGGCGGACGAGCCCACGGGCAACCTCCACTCACAGCAGGCGAAGCAAATCATGGAGGTCTTCCAGGGCCTCAACCGGGACGGCACCACCATCATCCAGGTGACGCACTCGGAGGCGAACGCCGCCTACGGCCACCGCGTCATCCAGCTCGCGGATGGTTGGTTGCAGGGCGCCTGAGGTCCCCGGCCGCCTGCAACTCCCGCGCGACCGTCGCCGGTTGTTTCTGGCACATTCCCCCTATTGGTGCTGTCTCTTATAAACATCTGACGCTGCCGACGA